>JAHDGC010000107.1 GCA_020627865.1 Saprospiraceae bacterium
ATCATCCGCTACATGGTCATCTTCCGGTGTATTTACCGTTCCACCCACATCATTTGTAGGATTCGTATCAAAAACAGAATCCTCATCGGTTGGTGGTGTATTGTTTGGATTAGCATCATCGTCCGCATCCGTAATCTCAGCAGCATTCACCACTACATCTCCTTGATAGGTCGGATCGACCTGCAATATTAAAGTCAATGTTGTGGTTCCTCCCGGCACTAGTGGCCCACTAATGGTTGCTGTCGGATTTCCTGCTACTGCTGTCCAGCCATTGGAAGTATTTATACCATTGGTCGGATCGAAAACAAAACCAGTTGGAAGATAATCTGTAACTTCTATGTTATACGCATCTGCAGTTCCTTGGTTGAAAACCCTTATTGTAAATGCCGCATTATCTCCCGGACTCAAGTTTGCACTGTTGGTTGTTTTTGTCAAAGCAAGATCGAATATTTGATCGACAATCACACTTTCTGGGTCATGGTCATCCTCATCGGTGATGCCATCTCCGTTGCCATCAGCCCCATCATCTGCGATGTGGTCATCTTCTGGGGTATCTACCGTACCACCGATATCATTGGAATCAATTCGGTCTGGTGTAGAATCCTCATCTGTCGGAAGTGCATTCCCCGGATTGGTATCATCATCACCACTACTGATCTCTGCATAATTGACAATACTACTGCCTTGAAATGTTGGGCTAACCGTCAAGACAATATCCACTGTAGTGGAATCTCCTGCCGCTAAGGGTCCGGGAATACTCGTCACCGGATCGCCACCTAACACTGTCCAGCCGTTAGCACTGTTTGTAGGATGGGCAGCAGAGAAAAGCATATCGGTTGGCAGATAATCCACCAACTCAATATTATAAGCATCCAGGGTTCCTTGATTGGTTACCACGATGGTATAAGCCACTTCATCCCCCGGAGAAACATTTGTTGTTGAGGACACTAACTTCAACGCAAGGTCAAAAGTTTGCTCGACGAAAATATCTTCCGGATCATGATCATCCTCATCCGTGATGCCATCCATATTGCCATCATTACCATCATCGGCAATGTGGTTATCCTCCAAGGTATTCACCGTTCCTCCAGGATCATTGGTTGGATTTAAATCAGGAGTAGAATCTTCATCCACCGGAGGCGTATTGTTTGGATTCGTATCATCATCCGCACTCGTGATTTCCGTATAGGTTATTAAAGTGTTATCTTGGAAATCAGGATCCACGACCAATGCAATTTCTATTGTCGTACTTTCTCCTGGCGGAATTGGATCCGTAATCGTTGCTGTTGGCAATCCAGAAACAATCACCCAGTTATCATCGACATTGGTCGGATTCGTTGGATCAAAAATTAACTCCGGAGGTAAATGATTGGTGACTTCCACACTATAGGCATCCAACGTTCCCTGATTCGTAACCGTGATCGTATAGATAACCGTATCACCAGGCGCCGCATTTGGAGTCGTAGCAACATTCGTTAACGCAAGGTCAAAGATATGTTCAACAACAATGTCTTCTGGATCATGATCATCCTCATCCGTTATACCATCGGCATTGCCATCCGCACCATCATCAGCGACGTGATCATCCTCGGGAGTATTTACTGTTCCACCGATGTCATTGGCATCATTCGTATCTGGGGTAGAATCCACATCATCCGGTGGGGTATTGCCGGGATTGGTGTCATTATCTGCATCGGCAATCTCCGCATAATGGACGACCATATCTCCCTGAAAACCGGGTGCCAGTTGCAAGACAATATCCCGACTGGTGTTATCTCCCATTGGAAGACTAGCGATCGAAGAAACAGGTTGTCCACCAGATAGTGACCAGCCGTTTGCAATATTGGTTGGATTGGTCGGATCAAAGATTAATTCCGCAGGCAGATAATCTACAATATCTATATTAAAGGCATCTTCCGTTCCTTGATTAAAAACATTAATGGTAAAGGTAACATCTTCTCCCGGCATCACTGGGCCAGAAGTGGTTACAAGATTTAAAGCCAAGTCAAAATTTTGCAAGGCAATAAAAGCAACATCATGGTCATCCTCATCAGAAGCACCATTATTGTTGACCACATCATCAATCAATGGATCGGCATTCACATCGTTCTCATCAACTTCCGGCTGGGAATCAATGTCCATACCGTCATCTAAATATATTTCCGCGAAGTTACTTAAGGTGCCTGATGCGGTATTGGCCACTACGAGACTTACCGGAATAGTAACGGATTCTCCGGGGTCAATTGTTCCGACAAGAGACACCAAACCATCATCCCCACTACTTGACCAGACGTAAGACAATGGCACACTTCCTCCCGTTACACTTGCCGGATTATCAGCAGGGTCGAAAGGCTCCCACATATCAGTATTTACATGGTCAATGAGTCGGATATTGGTAGCCGGAAAATCTCCTTGATTGTATACGGTTATTAAAAAGTCTACCGTTTCGCCGATGCCCACCAAAGGTGCTTGTCCGGCAGCAGGTTCAATCATCAAAGCAAGGTCATAAAGATTAGAGATGACATAAGCAATATCATGATCATCCTCGTCTATGGTACCATTATCATTGATCTCATTATCGACCAATAAATCTGCATTGCCATCCAATTCTTCTCCTTCTGTTTGAGAATCCAAATCATCGCCATCATCATTATAAATCTCTGCCGTAGTGTTGAGGGTTCCGGCAGGGCCTTCAGCGACCGTTAGGAAAAGAGGAATCGTAATGGATTCTCCCGGAGGAATGGTTCCTGTTGTTGCCACAACGGCATCATCTCCGGAAAGCATCCAAGTATAGTTGACGGAAGCCGTGCCACCTGATGTTCCATCCGGGTTTAGTGCAGGATCGAAAGTTTCCCACATATTATTATCAATATACTCGTGAATACTGATGTCGGTAGCTGGTAAAGAACCTTGGTTGTAAACCGTAATTTCAAAACCAACAACAGCACCTGCACTAGTATTGACATCCTGCCCCGGAGCCAAATCCAACATTAAAGCAAGATCATAAGATTCCGCAAAAACGGTGGCAATATCGTGGTCATCTTAATCCGTCGTACCATTATCATCCACCACATCATCGACCAAAGGATCACCGTTTCGATCTCCTTCGTCAGCTTCCGGTTGAGAATCAATATCATTGTTATTATCTTCGTGGATTTCCACGTAATTATCGAGTTGTCCGATAAAACCAGATGCAGCGGTTAAGGAAACTGGAAGCGTAATGGTAGCACCTGCCGGCAAAGAACCGATCAAGGTAACCTGTCCGTCTGTACCATTTTGGAACCAGACATAAGGTAGCGACAACGCTCCACCAGTAGAACC
Organism: Saprospiraceae bacterium; assembly: GCA_020627865.1. Taxonomy (GTDB): domain Bacteria; phylum Bacteroidota; class Bacteroidia; order Chitinophagales; family Saprospiraceae; genus JAHDGC01. The sequence goes on from JAHDGC010000107.1 coordinate 3,322, forward strand.
AGTAACATTATCACCTAAGTTAAAAGGATCCCACATTGTTAGGTCAACATAATCATTTAATGTGATATTTGTTGCCGCTTCTGAACCTTGGTTTATCAATGTAATTAAGAAGTCAACTGTTTCGCCAGGATTGATTGTCGTTGCTTGTCCAGGAGCTGGGGCAACAGATAAGGCAAGGTCAAAAACACTGGAGTTGACAGACTCAATATCGTGGTCATCTTCGTCCCCACCTGCATTATTTGTCACATCGTTAATAAGGGTATCCCCATTGCCATCATTCTCTTCACTCTCTGGTTGCGAGTCAATATCATTACCATCATCAATTAAGACTTCGATATAATTATCCAATTGACCGACAGCATCTGGGCCAACGGTCAATGTGACCGGAAGCGTAACCAAACTACCCGCCGGTAGAGTTCCGGTAATCGCCGTTTCTCCATCCGTTCCACTGGTAGACCAAAGATACGGAAGGGAAAGATCGCCACTGGTAAAACCATTGGGATTATCAACTGTTGAAAAAGCTTCCCAAAACTGTGGATCGACATAATCTATGAGTCGGATATTATTTGCATCTACGACACCTTGATTATAAACAGTTATCAAGAACTCCACATCGTCCCCTGGGGAAACATCACTGGTTTGCCCTGGGGCAAGTCCCATCGTTACCGCTAAATCATAAGTACATGCATTTACAGTAACGGCGACACTACCCGTTGTCGTACAACCATTAGCATCCGAAACTGTTACCGTGTAATTCACTGTAGAAGCTGGACTCACCGTATGGCTGGCCAAGTTTGGCAAACCATTACTCCAGTTATAATTATAAGGAGATTGTCCACCAGCAACACCTACAAAAATAACGGCATCATCCCCGCTACAAATTTCGGATGCGGGACTCATGGAAGCCGTAGGTTGTTCCAGTAAATTCACATCAACTTCATCTACCGCTTCACAACCATTCGCATCCGTAACCGTTACGGAGTAGGTTCCATTGTTTGCATTTGAGATGTTAGTAATTGTCGGATTTTGCAAGCTGGACGTAAAATTATCCGGTCCTGACCATGCATACGAATAGGGAGCCGTACCACCGGTTCCCAATCCAGAAAGCGTAAGATTGCCATCTGCACAAGAAGATATATCAGGGCCAGCATCCGCATTCGGTGTCGGATGGTAGACCGCCACAAAGGGGCAACAAACTTCCGCGGGGCAATCAAAGCCCGTTGTTTCAAAAGTATAGGAACCCTCCTGGATGATAATATAATCTTGGTTGGTTGCCCCAGCAATCGGAACACCATTCCGCAGCCATTGATAACTAGGATAACCCGGCGGCGCAGAAGCCGTAAGGGCATCCCCTAGGCAGAACCTGACCGGCACACTAACACAAGCAGAAAAAATATCGTCTTCTGTAACATCCCCATTTCCGGGTGTAGAATCGATATCTGTTTCTGTCATGGCAATAATTTCCGCTACATTGTAGGAAATACCGTCCGTGTTAATTTGCATGGAAATATCCAAGGAGGTAGAAGAACTCGCAGGAACACTTCCCACATTCCACGTAACCAGATTATTTGGTGTATCATGAACACCAGTAGTCGTTACGTTAGAAACACCCGTGGGCAATGAACTTGTCACCACCACACCATTGGCATCAGATAAAGATTCATTGGTAACCGTGATCGTGAATGTAACATTATCCCCTATTGCCACACTAGAATTACTGACAGATTGGGAAATAGACAGGTCTTGTCCCTGCAAATTTGACTGCCCGACAAACACAAAAGCGATCATAAATAACAATAAAGTTACATATGAAAATGTTAAATTGTGAATGTTAAACACAAGTCGATTCAACATACTGAAATTCGATGTTTTTAAAAATCTTGTGTTGGTTTGTTTTTGTAAAAAAGTATTGCTCATAAGATAAAACTTTAAAGTAGCTCTTCCCTTAAAATGAATTCTCAGGACTACCTGGTATCTAATGGTTCCTAAGAGATGTCAGTAACATAAATTAAACCGTTTATCTAATCTATAGCTACTACACATTTTCTATATTGGAACAGAACGAGGTCAACCTGATTTATCTTCACTCCTGGAATAACAGCAATTTCAGCGAATCATTTTTGAGATTACTTATCGTAATTATGAAAAGCTAATCATGCTATTGATGTTAACTTATAGTGCTGTTTGTGTAAAATAATAATAACAATAAATACACTGATCTCTTCAGGCATTTATTGACGCGCAGGTGTTAGTGGAGTTAATTCAGGTAATAAGGTGGTGATGTCTCTCTTTTGTTTAGTTTTTTTTAAAATCAGGTATTTGCCGTGTAAAATCTTTGAAACAAATATATCAATGTGACACAGCTAAAGTTTACCTATCAATTATTCATAACATAAAAACTATACCAAGTTTGAGTTCATATAGCTTTTTACATTTAAAATTATAATATAGATTATTTTTTGAATCAAAATATTTATTGGGTCGTATAGGATGGATGATATATACTTTGACAATTTTCGTGAATGTCTGAACTATGATTTATGAGATTCACATGATTTTATGATTTTTATCGGTCAATTTTCAATTGATCTCTACTGGTTACAGCTTTTAGCCGATAAATTTGAGGTATATAAATCTAGGATATAGCTTGAAACTATACCCTAGATTTCCATGGGATTACCTATAGATAACCTCAATCTTTTCTTCGTTCATTTTTATGACTCTAATCTCCGTTCTCCTATTGCTCTGATGATCGCCTTCTGGGCAATCTATCCCGTCATCGCATCCATTCAACAATTCGGATTCTCCCATTCCTATGGGTTTTAATCTCGAAGCACTGATACCTTTATTGACCAAATAGCTCACAGCGGACTCAGCCCTTCTTTGCGAAAGCTCCATATTGTACTCTTCAGTTCCTCTAGAGTCTGTATGCGATAATAAATTGATTTCGAGGGAAGGATAGTCTGATAATACTTTAAAAAGTTGATCCAAGCGTAGGGCAGCATCCGGTCTAATATCATCCTTATCATGGTCATAATAAATATTCTCCAACACTACCCTTTTCCCTACTTCGAGCTTCAGGGCTAAAGGTTCTGCTCGTTTCACCTGTTTTCTCGATGTTAGTGCAGGCTGCATCGCTGTAGGAGCAGGAATCAATGCAATTGGTTTTCGCCGTTCTTTTTTACAATCCTCTAAAACAAGAGATTCTGAGACTGTTTGGAAATCATTTTTAGATGCCGTAACCGTATATTCACAATCACAATCAAGGGCTATTTTGTAGTTTCCGTTGCCATCAGCTCTTGTTTCCAGTATTTTATTGTTACATTTATTTTTAAATCTGATCATACTATTAGGCACCGGAAGTTTTGTCGTGGCTGAAATAACATTCCCAGAAACATTATGGGATGCTGTTTTCTTATCCAGAAAAATTTCATAGCCAATATCATTGCGTGCGATATTTTCTAGTTTATGATGATAGGCCCTATATTCTTCCGTCTTAATTTGTACATTAAGATCATCCTCAGGATCAACCGGCATTTCAAATATGCCCTTTGCATTGGTTTCCACCATAATTGTAGAGGAAGGGTTGGGATCTTTCGCATCCCTAACGATAACCAATACATTAGGTACAGGCTTCGAAGTGGCCTTATCTATAACCATAACCGTTACCGTTTCTGACAAAACAGGTTGCTCTTCCCCGAAAGACCATTCAAAGATATCATCCTTCGTCCCAGCGTTTCTGCTGGAACAGAAAAAGCCATCTTCCCCGCTGCTGTTCATATAAAAAGAAAAATCATCATAACAGGAATTAATAGGAGCACCGAGGTTATGCTCAAACTTCCAAGTCATACTAGAAGTGCTACTTCGAGATGCCTTAAAAACATCAAGGCCTCCGATAGACTTGTGGCCGTCACTAGAGAAATAAATTTCAGTTTCGTTAAAAATGAATGGAAAAATTTCATTCCCTTCTGTATTAATTTGCGCCCCAGCATTTACCGGCTCGCTCCAAGTATCTCCAACTTTCTCTGAAAAGTAAATATCCATTCCTCCTAGCCCTCCCGGCCTGTTTGATGCAAAACAAAGTATCTTTCCATCTGGGCTTAAAGTAGGATGGCAAGTCGAAAAGTCATTACTATTAAAAGGTAACTCCCTGATATTAGTCCATTCTCCATTAACCAGATGTGCCTCAAAAATCTTAAGTACCAATATCTCATCTTTGCTTCTCACTCTGTTTCTGGTAAAAAGCATATAGTCTCCTTTTTGATTAAAGGTGGCCGCTCCATCGTGGAAACGGCTGGTTTTGAACCCTTGGAATGGTTCGACATTGGCATAAATACCAATCTCATTTTTGGAAGCAAAAAATAGATTTGTAAAATTATCGTTCGTCCAACTGTCTTTACTTTTGGTAAAAAGATTCTTACTCCGTGTAGAAGAAAAGACAACCCCATCCTTATATCTCACAGGGGAAAATTCAAGATGATCGGAGTTGACGCCTGCCAACTCCCGCACGATCGCCGTACGAGCAGACCTCATTAGCTCTGCCTCTGCACAATTGGAAATAAAACTTCTCCGGACTTTATTTTCCTTACTGGCAATTTGATAATATTTATTATACCAATTGACCGCTTCTTCACATTTATCATTTATTTGCAAAACTTGAGCATAGTGCAAAAAATGCTTGGGTTCCTGATTTTGGTCTATAAATTTTCGGTACCACTGCTCCGCCTCGATGGTTTCGCCGTTGAGGCGATAACTATTGGCAATGCGAGCCATAGATTCCGCATCAAGAGCGGTTTCCCGATTCAACTCCAGCAATTTTTCCTGAGCCGCTTTGTATCCCAACCCCTCGTACAGTTCCCGAGCCTTTTTCATTTTGTTCAAAGAAAAATAAGACAGGTCAGGGGCATCAATAGAATCTGAAAACATCCTGTTACAATCCAATAGATTTTCCAGTTCATCTACCTTATTGTCGACAAAAGCATATTGTCCCAAAACAATGTGCCCTTGCAACAAAAAAAATAAAAATAGAAAGATAAAATTTATATTCATAACGGATTAATAATTTGTAAAAAATAACATGGTCTATATTTCACAAAAGCAAAAGCTGACCTTAAATCCGGGGGAAAAGGGGGAGGAATACTACAAGAAGGATACGGGTTCATGGAAAAAATCGTACTTCAGGTAATCATGGTATAATAACACAAAAAACCTGCCTGAATACAAAAACAACAATACATAGGCAAGTACTATTGAACATTATATTTTCGTTTTGGTCTTATGAATACTGTGCCTGTTAGCATAAGCTATACAGATTAAAAGTACCGTAGATTTTGAGCTTCTGGGTCTTTGAAATCAAAAGTGTATTCTAACATTAATTCGTAAGAACCCATCGTATGATTTTGTAATTCTGACAAGGTAAAATCCAAACCGATTCCTGCCCGAAGTTGCTTGTTAATCTGATATTGCACCAAACCATCAATAGAATCCCCAAGCCGATAAGAGGCGCCAATCCAGAGTACATCCATGAAAAGAAAGTTCGCATTCAAATCAATTGTAACTGGAGCATTATTGTTAAAACGGACTAAAGCAGAAGGTTTGAATTTTACCTGTTCGGTTAACTCGGTAATCCAGCCCGCCATAAGGTAGGCTGTTCGAAAATTCCTTTCCCATGCTTCCCTATTGTAATATAATCCATTTTTAAACATGGCAGGCATAGAAATCCCAACATAAAAATTGCTCGCATCCAGATAGATACCGGCTCCAAAATTAGGTTTAAAATTGCTTTCTTGCTCTGTTGGCACCATGTCATCATCCTCATCTACAACTTCCGACTTTGACCAATCTAAAGCAATGTTCTCTACTTGTCCATTCAGGGCTAAGCTTAAAATTGTCTTTTTATTTAAGGCCATCCTATAGGCATAACTGACATCTAGCTTTGTTGTCCTCATGATTCCAATTTGGTCATGAATAATCCCGAGTCCAATACCCGCTCTTTCATACAGTATAGGTGCATGCCCAGAAATGGAAATGGTTTTCGGAGCACCTTCTATACCTGACCATTGGTTTCGGTATACTGCTGTTGTCGTTAATGCTCCGTGACTTCCTGCATACGCTGGGTTGATCGCCAATTTTTGAAACATGAAGTTGGTATAGTGTGCATCATGTTGGGCATAAGTATTATTTATAGCTAGTAAGCAACCCAATCCGATTATTATTTTTAGTAAATTTATACACATTTTTTTTGATTTTATTTTTTGACAATTCTCGTAAATGTCTGAATCAGAATTCTCAAGATTGAAAGATTTTAAGGATTCTCCGTTCTTTCTTGGCTATAGTACTTTGAAGCTTAGTAAAACATACATTTTATCGAACCAAATTAAAGAAGCCTTGGTGTTTGGTATTTTCACTATCATTTAATTTTAAAACATAGAAATAGGTACCGGCCGGCAAATCTTTATTTTTATATTTTCCATCAAAATCATTTTGATAAGGTTTCGCATCATATATCTTTCTTCCCCAGCGGTTAAAAACTTCGATTTCATTTTCTGTGTACTTATCCAAGCAGTCCACTTCTAGCACATCGTTTAAGCCATCTCCATTTGGCGTTATCGTGTTTGGGAAAAAGCAATCGCTCGGGCTTGCTGGTTTAATGACGTGAATTTTCACTGTGGTTCTATCACAAATTTCTGTACAAACGGGATCACAAATTTGATAAACAAAGTAATCATCCGATAGGCTATCTTTTTCGGTATAGGTATATTCAAAACCGGTGCCGTTTAAATTGGCGGCCCCGAATCTAGGCAGGCTAATGATTTCCATGTCATAATCCACTGTAGGGTCTATAAAATCATTGGATAACAAATCAGCAACTTTCAGTATTTCATCTACATACATCATAAAACTATCTGGCTCTGCCACAACTTCCAGCGCTTCATAATAATTTATGACAACGGATGCCGAAGACAAATCACCACATTCTCGCATTGACAATGTCCACGTAAATATATTGTTTCCATCGTCTAAATTTTCTACCAAGGTTATATGATTATTGGGGTTGTAAATCAAAGCATCGGTATTCGTTGTCCAGCGACCTTCTAGGCCAACAGGTTCAATAGCTTCCAAAAACAGAGGATCGGCTGTACAATGTTGTATTTCTGGAGTTGCAACAGATGCCGTTTGCTCTTGGGCAGCATCTACAGCGACAACCTGTAAGGCAACAGGACTGGACATCAGGGAACTGCAATGTTCCCCCTCCACAATGACACTGTATATTCCAGCATCACTTAAGTTTGCCGATTCAATATGGAGTGTAGGTTCTGCCGTCGTTTCCAACAATGTAAATGCAGGCATACTATACCAAGAAAAAACAAAACTGGAGTCCATTTCAGTGGCATTGGATATATGAATGGCGACATCTGTACCTTCACAAATATTTTCTACTGTCGACAGAATTGGCAATACTGGCCTATCTTCTATAGCAATGGCTGTGGTAGCCTCAAGCGATACATTGGGACATTCCGGAATAGTCAATGCCACATCATACACACCGGCATCCAGCATACTTTCTGCAATGATAACTGGATTAGGTACGGTACTGGTAAAACCATTTGGCCCCACCCATTGATAAGTTGCGCCAGCGATGAAAGTTGCGGATAATTGCACTTCTTCACCCAGGCAAATTGGCCCATTCTCAATAGTACTATTCCCTGCAACGAAATCCTCGGGTATATCCTGCACCAATAATTCGACACTATTAGAAGGAGCAGAGATACATCCTCCATTATTGAGCATGACATAATAAAGTCCGGAAGCAGCTGCATTGCTGTAGAAAAAAGGAACTGTTGATGTCCCAATAGATTGTGGCGGATTTTGTCCATTATCTAAAAACCATTCATAAACAACACTATCTCCAACAATATTATTACAAGACAACACCATTGATTCTCCAACACAAATACTTGAGGCACTTATTTCTATTTCGGGATTCGGCAAGGTTTCTTCAATTTGCAAAAGCAAGGTTTGAGAACTTGTCGAGCAACCCAACATCGTATTTAAATGCAGGGTATACAATCCACTAAAGTCAAGGGTTGCATTATCCAATATCAACAAAAAACTTCCATTGGATTGATCTTCTCCGGTATAAGTAAAACCATTTGATCCTGTCCAAGTATAAGAAACCGGTTCTCCACTTTGTCCTTGTGCATTTTCCGCCGAAAGCATGATTTGCGCTCCGGTACAATAAGTTCCTCCCCCAGACAACCCGACAATTTCAGGAACGGGTTCTACTACAGCAATTGTGAAGGCTTCAGTATTTTGCACGCAGCTTGCATCGTTAATAGATAATTTAAAATCTGTTGTCGTGGATAGATTTGAGATGACCACTTCTTGCCCATAGGCAATTATTGGCGGAGCAATATTTAAAGACTCCCAAGTATATGTTGCTCCAGGAATGGCATTTGCTTTTAGTAAAACAGCAGCTCCGGCACAAACAGGTTCAGGCTCCTCAATAGTTAAAACAGCATTATCCGTAACATGCACAACATAGGGCGCCGACCAATCAGAGTCGCAACCGTTTTCCGTAACGATAATCCGAAAGGGAGATTGTGCGAAAGGAGAACTAGCCGAGATGCTCAGTGTAGCATCATTAGACAATACTTCATCTGCCGCATTCACCCAACTAAAAGCAGCAGTTCCGCTAGGATAATCCTGAACTGACAAATTGATTATATCATCCGCACAAACAAGATTATCTCCGGCCACAATTGGCAATGCTGGTGTATCTACAATAGTATTGATTTCAAATTCGTAAGTTGTAGCACAAGCCAACTCATCAGAAACCGTTAAAGTATACATACCATTATCTGCTGTTTGGATGTTTGTAAGCTCTGGATTTTCTACAAAAGAAACAAAACCATTTGGCCCTGTCCATTTGATCTCCGTATATAATCCTGCATTCGCGACCAATTGCACGGTTTCTCCTTCACAAAGTGTACCCGTTGTCATCAATTCAGGATTAGCGGGAATCGGTTCCTGAACATTCAGCATTATGGGGTTAGAAATTTGGGTACAACCATTCAGTGCAACTTCCAACTGATAAACACCATTGTGCAATGCAGCATCTAGTGCATTAAAGTCTAATTGTGGCGATTGCAAGCCTGCTATGTCAGTAGCATTAGCGGGAACAATCCAATTAAAACTTACGTTAACATCCTCATAGCCACCTACCATAAGCTGAAGGAATTCTCCTTCACAACTTGTAGCATTTTGTTCCAAAAGTGGTGCGGGGAAATAAGGGGCTATAGTATTAATTTCCAATTCAGCTGAAGTTGAACATCCGCTGGCCATCGTTACCACTAAAGTATATATACCGTTGTTTAGAAAATTCACATCTGGAATAAAAGGGTTAATTTCATTAGAATAAAAACCGTTAGGACCATACCAAGTGTAATTATCAAAAACATCACCACCACCAGCAACCAATTGTATATCTTCCCCTTCACAATTTACTTCATAAAGTAATTGTGGATTAAAATCTGGTTGTGACACGACCGACAAAGTATATGTTTCTGACTGGATTTGGCAATTATCCGCCTCCACCATAACAATATATACCCCATCATGTATCTCCGCGTTCAAATTAGTAACTGGGAGTTGCGCTAGGTCATTTCCGGTAAAAATACCATAGGGAGTCGTCCAAGTATAGTTTGTATTGGATTCTGCATATTCCGGAATAGAAAAGACAAAAGACGACCCTTCGCAAGCTTCTCCCTGTGCTTGAATCGTCGGGATAGGAATATCATCCACAACATTTGTCACGGTGAAGCTACTTTCCGAAGTGCAACCATTCGTGTTCGTAACCACTAAAGTATAAGTACCGTTGTGGCTACTATTGGCATTGGGGATGACGGGGTTCGGAGCCGTAGTTACAAAACCGTTAGGGCCAGTCCAATTATATTGTACAATTTCTTCTGGCTGTATGGCATTACTCAATAGGTTTAAAGCGGAGGGATGGCAGTCGGTGTTTAAATTATATTGTGCATTGGGAAAAATTTCAGGTAATGTGTTTACGTAAAGGGTAACCGTTGAAACGATTGAGCCACATCCCGGTATACTTATGGTTGCTTCAAAGGTGGTCGAAATTTGCAAATCGGGTACAACGGGATTTTGCATTGTTGAAAAAATGTCCGAACTGCCACTAACTTTCCAGGTGTAAGTCGCTCCTTCCACATAGTCAACAAACAACTGTCTAGATTCGCCCGAGCATACAGGTTCTGCAACAGCACCGATGACTTCGAGTGGCAT
>JAHDGC010000108.1 GCA_020627865.1 Saprospiraceae bacterium
CCTACATCACTTGGTTGAAACAAAAATCAGCCATTGAAAGTCAAAATTTCTGGAAAGGATACCTTGAAGGATATGAAGAAGCTGCTGCCATTCCAAAAATTAACAACAATGTAGTTGCGAAAAAAAATATACCAGAAACGACAACGCTTGTACTGGATAAGACTCGGGCCAATGCCTTGAAAAAACTGGCTCGTGCTCATCAAGTTTCCCTGAATGCAGTCTTGCAAAGTATATGGGCAGTCATCCTCGGTGTTTACAATCAAAAACAAGATATTGTTTTTGGAATGACGACTTCTGGCAGGTCTGTTCCGTTAGAGAATATCGAAACGTTAAGTGGTTTATTCATCAATACGATTCCAATCAGGGTTTCATGGGACGATAAAGATTGCTTTTCCGATTTACTAAAAAAGGTGCAACGAAGTTCACTCGAAGCACAAGAATTTGAGCATTTTTCACTCGCACAGATTCAGCATTTATGGCAAGGAGAAGGAGACTTAATTGACCACATGGTTGCTTTTGAAAACTACCCGGCCAGTGAAGAGGAAGGTTCGTATCTTTTGGATTTGAAGATGGAACATGTCGGTGGGTATGAACCTGTACATTATGATTTTGGCTTGGTCGTTGCTCCAGGAGAAACGCTACAAATTCACTTAAATTACAATCAAGCGGCACTATCCGATGCGCAAATTAATAGCATCAGTCAGCATATCGAAACGGCAATCCATACCGTATTGGCTGACCCAAAACAGTTGGTACACGACATCGATATTTTGCCAGAATCAGAAAAAGATTTATTGCTTGTTGATTTTAATAATACAAAGGCCAATTTCCCAAAAGGTAAAACTATTGTTGATTTATTTGAAGAGCAGGTTGAGAGAACGCCCGATAATATTGCGGTGATTTTTGGTAATCGAAAAATAACTTATCAGGAGTTGAATGAGCGGGTAAATCAAATAGGAAATTTTTTGAGGAAAAATTATGCTATACAGCCAGATGATATTATTGCTTTGCAACTGGAACGAAGTGAATGGATGATTGTTGCCGTTTTTGCAGTAATGAAAGCGGGGGCAGCTTATTTGCCCATTGCTACGGATACACCAGAAAGCAGAACAAAATACATCTTGAAAGATAGTGCTGCAAAAATATTGTTACAAGACGCAAAAACTTTTGCCAGCGGAACCATTTCGACAGCAGAAACACCTGTCTTGAATATAGAAAATATACATCAGGATAGCAATGTATGCAACCCTGTAAAAATAACGAATAGCGAACATCTGGCATACATTATATATACTTCCGGCTCTACTGGGAATCCTAAAGGGGTGATGGTGACACATCTGGGCATTGTTAATCGCCTCAACTGGATGCAAAATGCCTATCCAATCGGGACGGGAGATTGTATTTTACAAAAAACGCCTTATACTTTTGATGTGTCCGTGTGGGAATTGTTGTGGTGGGCTTTGCAGGGAGCAAAAGTAGCCTTGATGAAACCGGGAGCAGAAAAGGAGCCAGACACCATCATAGAGAATATTGCCAGATATGAGGTCACAACGATGCATTTTGTCCCTTCAATGTTAAATGCTTTTTTATTTTATATCAAAAACAATCCAGTTGGAGGAAAAAGCAAAACCCTCAAGCAAGTTTTTGCAAGCGGAGAAGCTTTAACTACAGAACAGGTCAAGCAGTTTTTCCATTCTATTGGAAATACTAAAACCGCTTTACATAATTTATATGGCCCAACAGAAGCAAGCATAGATGTTACCTATTATGATTGCAATAATTTGGGAGACAGAAAATCTGTTCCAATAGGTAAACCTATAGAAAATATACAGCTTTATATTTTAGGGAAAAAGAACGAATTACTCCCCGTTGGCGTTGCTGGAGAATTGTGTATTGCTGGCGCTGGACTTGCCAAAGGCTACCTAAACAAGCCGGAATTAACCGCTGAAAAATTTGTAGCACATCCCTTTAATCCGGGAGAAAGGATATACAGAACCGGAGACTTAGCCCATTGGTTGCCGGATGGGAATATTGAATTTTTAGGTAGAATAGATTTCCAACTAAAAATCAGGGGAAACAGGATTGAAGCGGGAGAAATCGAACAGGCTCTTTTAAATCATGCTGCCATAAAAAACTGCTTGGTAATGGGCAGAAAAGTAGAGGCGGAGACAGAACTTATGGCATACCTCGTTAGCGATGAAGGAGTAGCGTTGCCATCTGTTAGAACATTAAGAACATTCCTCGCAGAAACAATACCGGAATATATGATTCCATCTTATTTTGTCCCAATCCATAACATGCCACTTACAAGAAGTGGAAAAGTGGATCGGAAAGCCTTGCAGAAATTGGATCACCAGACGCTGTCATCTGGCACGCCGTTTGAAGCCCCTCGTAATCCGATAGAAAAACAGCTTTCAAACTTATGGGAACAAGTGCTGGAAAGAGAAAAAGTCAGTATCCACGACAACTTCTTTCACCTCGGTGGACATAGCCTGAAAGCGATCCGATTGCTTGGACAGATGCAAGAACAATTTAATACACAAATTCCGCTTCAGTTGATTTTTCAGTATCCCGTACTTTCTGCCCTTGCGGAACAAATACAGGAACTGAAGAAATTTGACAAAGGTTACAGACATCAACTTGGGCTGCGGATGAACCCACAAAGTTTCCCGACGGTGTTTACTTTTCCGCCCTTTTTCGGGCTGAGTATATGGTATACACAAATGGCAAATCATATGTCAGAAACCTCTTTTTACTGCTTTGATTTCCTCATTGATGAAAATCGCCTCGAATTGTATTATAAACAAATCAAGGAAGAGCAAGCCGAAGGGCCTTACGTTCTTTTTGGCTATTCTGCCGGAGGAAGCCTAGCTTATGAAATGGCTGCATACATGGAGGCGAAAGGAGAAAAAATTGCTGCGGTTGTACTTGGAGATAGCATGATCGTATCTGGCATGAAAACGGATATGGAAAAGTACTTGGATGATTTACATGCAGCATTAAGCACCCGTAAAGACGATACCGCAGCAGGTTTGCGGGAACTGATTAGTCATAAGATTCTGAGAAAACAATGTATCGAAAGGCTTTCTGTTTATCAAGAAGTACTCAACAATTGTGTGAGCAAAAATATTCGTGCGGATATTCATTTGCTAAAGGCTGCCTTATCTTCTGATATTCCAAACATGCACCAAGGTTGGCAAGCATTTACGCAAGGAGACTGTTATATCCACAACGGAAAAGGCGATCATGATTACTTGTTTGAACATCCTAACCTTTCTCATAATGGAAAGTTACTCTCTACTATTTTTTCACTTGCGTTGGAGGATGTGAGCAAAAAGGTGAGGAGTTAATTGTCATAAAAACTATAATTATATGCATAGTACAATTCAAAAACTGTATACTTCAGAAAAGGAAAATTTGTTGTTAAAACAATACAATTATGAATACAGCATGATTGTAAATAACATCGTATTGCCCACATTTATCATACCGGCTTCGTTTGAGTTTTCTAGGAATGTCCGTATGCGCCTTGGAGATGTTTGTATTACCTCGCACCCTAAATCGGGTTCTACTTGGCTAACCTATGCCTTATTGTTGTTGCTTCGTAATGGTGTGATGCCCGAAGAAAAAGATTTGGCCGAAACCTTCTGGTGGCCGTCTTGGGGCGCGGATTATATGTTGACAACAAAACAGCTAGAAGAAGCTCCTGATCCCCGACTTTTCAGAAGTCACATGCCCTATCAGTTGGCTGTTGGCGGTACGCCTGCCGAGAACCCTTGCAAGTATATTTACATCGCTCGTCACCCGAAAGATGTGGTTTGCTCTTATTATAATTATGCCCAAGACTTCGATACTTATAAAGGCCCTTGGGAACATTTTCTCCAACTTTTTATGGAAGGAAAAACCTGGTTTGGAGATTGGTTCGACCATACCAATGGATGGTGGCAGCACCAGAACGCGGATAATATTCTTTTCCTTTGGTATGAACAGATGATAGATGACTTTGATGGTGTCCTGCGTACCATTGCAGACTTTTTGAATTATCCTTTATCAGAAACATTGGCCCAGAAAATAAAAGAAGAGACTTCTTTTGCTAAAATGAAAAACAATACATTTACGAATATGGAAAATTTTGACGAGGATTCAGGGATAAAAGCACCACCGAAAAATTACTACAGAACTGGGCGTAAGAAAACTTGGGAAAAGCAATTCAGCAAAACCCAAAGTGATCTATTTGATCAATGGTGTGTGGAGAAAATGAAAGTAACTGAATTTGACTTTTACCTGTAGCCTTTACACGCCATGAATTAGAGAGATTGTCCTAGGAGAAACACTTGGGATTCTACCTATATACTAAACGACTAATTAAACAATGATTATTCATTGTCATAACCTGCCTGCCTATCGGCACGAAGGCAGGTCTGTGGCCATCTGTGTGAAACCTGTCGTTGAGTTTTTACCACAGATTTGCACAGAGCTACACAGATTTTCGACAGATTCTCTACTAACGTGAGGCACAATCTGTGTATTAATCTGTGGTCATCCGTGTAACCTGCCTGCTGCAGACAGGTCTGTGGTTAAATTTTTACCACAGATTTACATAGAGTTTTATGCTGATTCCCTGTTAATTTAGCCGTTTAGTATAAACGTATTTTTACAAAATATACCCAAACATCTTTTTGCACAAAGCTGTTTTAGCTAATCATTAGCTTAACCATATTGCTTTGATAAAGCATATTTAAAACATTTGAAATATGTATATTTTAGGAATTAACTGTGTCTATCACGAATCTGCCGTTGCCCTGATAAAAGTAGTGCACGGGAAATGGGAATTACTTTCTTTTGTAGAGGAAGAACGATTCAACAGAAAGAAAAGGGCGAAGCCTGCCTTAATAGACAACTGTGATGTATTGCCTATTCAATCATTAGAGTGGACATTAGAAAAAGCAGGGATCAAGATGGAGGATATTAAACATATTGCCACTTCTATGAATCCCGAAAAACGAAAAACAAAAAATACAACACATGAGCATGGTTATGAAATCGTGCAGCATGATTTTGGTACGATGAGTGGAGAAGAAAAGTTTTACCAAAGTGTAAACAATATAGAACCAAGACTGCGGAAGTTAGGATTTCTGGGGCAGTTTCATTTTCTGAATCATCACGATTGCCATTCTGCTAGTGCCTACTATCTTTCTGGATTTGAGGATGCTGCCAGCCTCGTTGTCGATGGGATTGGAGAATTTGAATCTACTTCTATTTACGATTGCAAGGGTAAAAAACAGGAACTCGTACATCATATAGATTATCCGAATTCCTTGGGCTTTTTATGGGAAAAGATGTCGGAGTTTGTCGGGTTTACGGAATATGATGCGGGCAAGGTAATGGGCATGAGTGCCTTTGGCGGAAGAAGGATACTGGAAGACCGATTTCTAAAACTTTGCCAACAAGATGAAGACGGTTTTACCTTAGATGATAAGCTGATCCGTTTTCGTAGCAGTAGTATGGAGACGATTGAGCAAACTTTGGGCATACCGCAGTCCCAAGAGAAGATTACAGATTTGAATTATAATACTTTGATTTATTTTGATCTGGCGGCAACCCTTCAAGATTTTACAGAAAAGATTGTCCTGAATCTGGTGGAATCTGCCAAAAAAATAACGGGCAAAAATAGACTTTGCATTTCCGGTGGGGTAGCCTTGAATTGTGTTGCCAACCAGAAAATACTAGAGGCCAACATTTTTGACGAAGTCTTCATACAACCTGCCGCCAATGATGCAGGCACGGCACTAGGGGCAGCACTGATCCTGGCGCAACAGCATACCGAGCATTTTGAAGCGATTAAAACCACGCTTTCTCCCTATACAAAAGTTTCGTTTGGAGAACAGGACTTTTTGCATGCTTTAAGTAAATACAATCCAGTACAGTATACCCGTAGTGAGAATATTTATGAGGATACTGCAAATATTGTTGCGAATGGTGGTATTGTTGCATGGTTCCGAGGAGGCATGGAGTATGGCCCACGCGCTTTGGGGCACAGGAGCATCATTGCAGATCCTCGGAATTTATATACCCTCAAGAAAATTAACGAACACGTTAAACTAAGAGAAATTTTCCGGCCACTCGCTCCTGTGATTTTAAAAGAAAGAACACAGGAATGGTTTGATATTGAGGACAAGTGGATTGACCAATTAAACTCTCCCTATCTGTATATGTTGGCTACAGCGAATATCAAGGATGAAAAAAGGCACCTGATACCGAGTGTTGTACATTATGATAACACTTCTCGTGTGCAAATTGTTGATAAAAATTTATCTCCTGACTTTTATCGTTTGATAGAAGCCTTTGAGAAAATTACGGATGTACCTATTTTGACCAATACTTCTTTCAATATTCAAGAGCCGATTGTTTGTTCTCCTGATGATGCCGTTAAGACATTTCTCAGAAGTAGCATGGCCGCTCTAATTATGGGGGATTTTATTATTACCAAAAACCCACTACATCCTTCGAACCTGAAACATGGAAAAGTAATTCAGCAAAACCATACAGCATCAAAGGTGTTAATCTGAATACAAAACCGTAGAGACGCAATGCATTGCATCTCTACGGTTTTGAACCATTTTTTGAACCATTTTATTTTATCATATGAACAAAAAGAAAACGCTCTTTATTGTAGCACGAAAAAACGAAAATTCTGGAGATTTTACCATCACCAAAGACTTAAACTTCGACCATCACCAAGCGTTGCTGCAAGCCATACTTGACCATAAGGTCGAGCATCAATTCTGCATGCCAATTGTTACGGATAATTTTGCCTATAAAGGAAACGATCAGGTCATCCCCCTACAGCCGGAACAGCTCTTCTTCATGGATTACGTAGACCCAACGACTATTGAAGGCAAGACTTTCCTCGAAGTAGGTTTAGGTTCTGGTGTGTTGAGTATTTTTTGTTTACGCAAAGGAGCCAAGAAGGGAACAGGGCTGGATATCAATCCGAGGGCTAAAATATTTACCGGCTTTAATGCAATGGTAAATGAAGTGTCGGATCAACTTGAAATCAGGGACGGCAATACAACGGATTTGTTTGCTGCCGTTTCGGGGGAAACCTTTGATTTCATTTTTTCCAATCCACCCTTTGAACCAACTCCTCCAGGTATGGATTACTACATGAATTCTGCTGCTGGTATCTATGGCCTTTCCTTCGTGGAGGCCTTGCTTGAGAATGTGGATAAGCAACTTGCAGAAGGAGGAACTTTCCAGATGGTAACCATGGCGCCGGGTGATGAAAAAGATCCTTTCTTGTTATACCGAGCCCTTGAAAAATACCTGCCCAGTATGGCTGTAGAGATTATCCTAGATCATCAACCTATTTTGTACAATGATTTTGTAGATCGTTTTGTAGAAATTTTTGACGAAGAGCATGATGCTATCACGAACATGAAGCAAACGGCTCAAAAAGATAAGGTAAGTCATTGTCACATGCTGGTTTTGAAGTACAAGAAGGGGGAAAAGGGAGATGTTACCATAAGGCGTTCTCGTAAATTGTATGAGTCATGGAGTTCTCCGCTAGGGGCAGAAGTGTCTATTTCGGCATTAGGTATTTAGTACTTCCAATTTTTAATGAATTCTAAAAAGGGTACAGGGCATTAGAACTGTACCCTTTTTCTGATTTTTACCACAAATTATAAGAGAATACGCATGATAAATAACTATTTTATGTAAAATAATACCATTTGATAACATATGGCATTATTTTTTACGTTGTTTTATAAGAAAGAATCGTTTATATTTGCGGCATTATCGCTACAATCCATATATGCGTTTCCCCAGAAACTGAACATAACCACCCTAAGTATAACCAATCTGTTAAAAAACGCATTGAAAGCTACTACGGCTCTAAAGTCTAAGAGCGAAGCGATCTAGAGTCTAACATCTAAAAATCTAACACCTAACATCTAATAAAAAATGATTTCATATTTCTCAGCATTCTTCATCACGGCTATTTTACTGGCAGCCTGTTTTTTCCTAACCCGTTATTTTATTACTAAAGATCAAGCAGCTTGGAAAGAAAAGTTTACAAAAGTGGAAAAGGAACATAGGGCTGTGGAGAAAGCGGTTCGGAGGGAAGAAAAAAAAGTGACTCGCCTGACGCAGCAATGCGAGGATTGGAAGGAAAAATTCGAGGTCTCGGAAAAGAAGTATATTCCGATGGTGAAGGAATTGACGGCTGAAAAGAAAGCGTTACAAACGGAGGTAGAAAGCCTTCAATCTGCTATTAATCGCTTGGAGGGAGAAAAAGCACAAGGACTGAACAAGGTAGAACAGTTGCAAAAAGAACTAACGGCACAAAAGGAAAAATACGCCACAGATTTGAGCGATAGCAAAGGATGGAAAACGAGCCGGGAAAAGCTGATGGGAGAAGTTAAAGATGTGAATACAAGGCTTACACGGATACTCCGGGAAAATGATGAACTCAAAAGCCGTATTGTTTTACAAAGAGAAAAAATTGCAGAGGCGGAAACGATTAAAAAAACTTTCCGGAAGTTAAGGACATCGAATAAAAAGTTACAAGAAGATTTGGCTTATTGGGAAAAGAAACATTATGATGTGCACCATAAAATTGTGGAGCAGAATGAAGAGCTGGAAGTTTTGAAAAAAGAAAAAAACGAATTAAAGCAACTCCATGATGGCAATGAAATTCTCCGCCAGAATTTGTTGAAGAAAATTGAGGAGTTTAAAACGAAATTTGTTAATGTGAATAATTCCTATCACGAGCTGTTGGCGAAGCATCGGTAAGTTATTAAAAAATAAAAAACTGTAGAGACGCAATGCATTGCGTCTCTACAGTTTTTTTACCTAATACAAAAACAACTGCTCCCGCCCAACAATCTTCCCCGCCTGAACCAATTGTAAAACATAAACCCCTGCCACCAATTCCGGCAACTGAAAAACCTGCCGCTCCTCATTTTTTCGATCTACAAAGCAAGTTCTTCCCACAACATCGGTTAAAACAATGTTGGCATTATGCACTTCTGGTGCATCAACTTCCAACAAGCGCTCTGAAGGAAAGTATGCTGTTTTGATTTGTAAGCTTTCTGTTATAAAGTCTGTTGTGCCAACAGTAGTTAAACAACTTTCCGGATCAGTTCCCGATTCGATGGTTTCCCCGATCGTAATGTCAATGCCATCGAAGCCAATAAAATCTGGCGCAAACCGATAAGCTCGAAAGGTGGAGTTCTGTCCCACACTTTGTCCTTGCGTAGCGGGAAAATCTCCAAACAATGGGATGACGTATTCCCAAACAATATTTTTATTTTCATCAATCTCAAAAATTGTTCCCGTTGAACCGGAATTAATTAAGGTATTGCCATTGGGCAATCTTTGGGCGTTGGAAAGGTAGGCGGAATAAAAATCTTCTTCCGGCTCGTGGCCATATGTCCATTCCGGTTCTCCTGGGCCAAAGGGAGAGGTTTCTGGTTGTGGGTATCCACCGTTTCCATCCTGTGGTGGAAGAAGGATCTCTACGGTAGAATAATCCGGTCCGGGCCTACCATTCCCATTGTTGAAAATCATTATTTTACCAGCATCATTCAATCCTTCTTTGATCCAGTGTACACCATGTTGTCCGAAAAGCTTTTGATCGCTTGTGGGTGCCCTGTTGTAGGCAGAAGCATTTCCCCAACGATAAAGAATGTCACCGCCTTTGCCATACAAACCTCCAGTATGTGTCGCTGCCTCTTCCGTTGTCGTGCTGTGATCCAGAATCCAGATTTCATCCGAATTTCTGACGCTAATGAGAATTTGGTCGAGTTCCGGATGATAGTCGATAGAGTTGAAGTGGTTCCAGTCGCGGGTTGCATTAGAGTTGGAACTGTTGAGTTCTGGAAGATTAATGTTAAATAATTCAGGGTGTTCTGCTACGACGCCGAAGTTGAGTTTTGTCGAATCAAAATCTTGGATGTAATGATCTTTAATACGCCATTCCCACAATATGTTTACATTGTCACTTCCTGCAGGCTCTACTTCGATGATTCTTTCTGACCACATATATCCGCCACCAAAAATTTCATCGGGATCGCGCCCAAGTTCGATAAGCTCGTCAGTATAAACCAGCTCCCAAGTCAGCAGCAGAAAATTCCCATTGGGCATCCCGACGGCATCGTGGTGCGAGAGTTGAGTCGGGGTGTTGAGTTCATAATGCCAAACGGTATTGTTATCCCAATCAACAAGTTCTAATCCTCCAGCATTACTGGCCGATGTGAATGGACCGACGGTGTTGGTTTTGTACGTTCGGAGCATGTGACCGGTTTCGGTGAAGTAGGCTGCTAGGCCAGGTTGTGTTCCCCGCTCCCACACATTGGCGAGCCTTCCGCAGTTGTCTACCAACCAAGCTTTGGTGCCGGAGAAAGGGGAGAAGAACGTATAGCCTTGCAAGCTGGTTGGGTCATTGAATATGGTACCGACCGTTTGTGTTTGGAGTGAAGAGGTCAAGGAAAAAACGAGGAGCAATAGAGAGATTATCCGCATATCTTAAATTTAGGTGGTATTTATATTAATGTGCAAAATAAGAAATATTCCCGTAGCGTCGTAATGCCTACGGCGTTTTGGTAATAATCTGTAGTGTATAAGTGTAGCATCTATATGTAATATGGTGTGTTAGTTTTATGTTTTGAATTAATTGTTTTGGTTAGAATAATGTTTTGATTTTAAATTATTTTTAAATTTTAATGCTTGTTATTTTGTTTTATTGCAGAATAATTATATATTGTGATTATATTACTTAACAAAGATAAATAAAAGGTTCACCCCACGATCTTTGAAGTTCATTTAAATTTGTAATCTATCCTTCTCTAGCGAGCTGAGTTGTGTAGCAAAATAACTATAAATTCCTATTGCGCAACTTTGCTGATGAATGAGAAAAGATCAGGAACTAGTTTTATCTACTTAAACATTTTAAAGATGAATCCACCATACTATTTTACGGCAAAGGATTCTAATCTTTTGCCATGTTAAAAGAAAGAACGATAATCGTTGTATAACAGTGTCAGATACTTCATAAGTATTGCCAAGACACAATAAAAAATCAAGATAAATATTGTACAGCGAAAATAAGTAGCCTCTATGTAAATATAAAAAGGCAATAGTGTTATTTTTGTTAGTATTTTAAATATTATGCATAAGGTCAAGTTAATTATTTTTTTTGACCTTATGCTTTTTAAGAAAATGATACACGCCATTTCACCATGAAGTGCCCACCTTCAAAAAACAGCTTGACAAAGTGGTTTATATAAATTGTTGAATCGTGAATTGTCAAGGAAATGAAAAAATAATTGTCGAGTATTTGCACATTTGTGGTGAAATATATCATTCATTATTGTTTAACCAAAGTGCATAACAATTTTTATTAGGATCTGGATAGTTTGGAGACGGAGATATTGTGTTGATGTAAACAAGGTGTTGTTAATTTCTGGATTTTATATGATTTCTTTAAATTTTTTAAAAGAACTTGAAAATATCATCGAATCGTAATTTGTTAGTTGAAAATATTTTTTATTAAACAGACATAATCTATTGAAAAAATCGTTTTATCCCAATTTGATGAGCCGATTGTTTTTAAAGAAATTTATAAAAATTGAATTACACTTATTAAAAAAATATTTTATGAATCCGCCATACTTATTGAAGGCAAAGGATTTGTATAATGCTTTGCCCCTTAAAACTCGCATAATGCATCCAAATTTCCGTTAAATAAAATGGTGTTTAATTCCTCAAGGCCAGAGGTAGTTAACATAACAATAAATTGCAATATAACAAACCGGAAAGGGTTTGCATTACAATAAGATTTTTTAAATATACTAGCTATGCTAGGCTAACATAAGCACAGATAAGTCCATTGTCTGTGCTTATGTTTTTGTAGAAGGTCATGAATTATGGTTAATACTGTTGTTGCTTTTTTTTAATATTCCTATCATTTTAACTGCCTACCGAATTTAGCTGTGCATTTCACCGATATTATGCTACCATTCACCGAAAAGGAGTCGATTTATTTTTAATATTAAAAAATATAATATAGATTTGCTTGTATAAAAAAGAAAACCATCTATATAAAAACAGAAGATAAAAAAATAAACAAACAGAGGTTTAAATAATATACAGGAAAGCTCTATTTCAGTAGTGTCTCAAACCCAAACATTTTACACAAAAAATTGCTTTTCTACTGAGCTAATAATGTCGAATTATTCAAATAGAATAATGCCAGCCACTTTCATAGTATCATAATTTTGATTGTACATTTTGCAGAAGCATAGTATGTTTCTCGATTGGATATTGTGCTACTTTGATATTTTTTCTAATGAAAACCAAATGAATATTCCCACTATCTTTTTATGAACCAAAGGGAATTTGTTAGAGGAGCATAATATTTATTCGTGTGATTTAATTGTGGAGACCTGGGTGACAGCTTAAAGCCGTTACCCAGATTTAACCCCTAGTGGGAGTCATTCCCAAAAAGTAAAAACGCAATTAATTTTGTTTTAAGGTATGAATAAAGTATATTTGATTTTATTAAAGTTTATGTCCTAAAAATTACCCGCACAAGGCGAAGTATTTGAGTAAGAAAGAGAGTCTCAAGTACGTTGGTTTGTTTGCTGTAAAGAGTTTAAAATAATAGCAAACCAACATTGCCAAACACAAAGACTGTGATATTGTAAAATTGTCTTGCTCTATGGTATTTCAATCTAATCAAGTATTGCGTGTACTTGTGTTTTTTCTTGTTTTAAATGCAGAGGGAGCATTTTCACAAGAATCCGTCTTGAGCACTAAAGCGAAAAATTTTATCTCGCTATTAGAAAAATCTGCATCCAAAACAGATCAACTAATTTATCTGGATAGCCTCATCGAATATTTCAAACCCATTGATTTTAAACAAGCCTTATTTTATAATCAGCAATATTATAAACTGGCCAAGGCAACAGGAGATGTAAAAAAAGAACTAGATGCTTATCAGCAATATGCTTCGTTGTATTATGATCTTGATAAAATAGATTCTAGTTTTTATTGGCTCAAACAAGGCATTCCTATCGCAGAACAACAACAAGATACGTCAGCTTTATATGTCTTGAATTTTTACCGAGCTTGGGTATTTGCAAAACAACGAAAAAGTAATGAGGAGCTAATTGCAGCATGGAAAGAAACCGCGAAGTGGATTGGTCAAGGAGATGCCAAAAGAGAGATGAATGTCAAACGAGCAATCGCAAGCAAATATACTTTCTCCAATAAATTAGATACGGCCATTCAATACCTGAATGAAGCTTTTGCCATTGCGAAAGCAACAGATGATAAGTCGGGCATGGCAAAGATTTACATGAGTCTGGGGAATGTGTATTATATGCAAATGTTATATCCGCAGACTATATCTTATTATGACAAAGCCATTAAAAGGCATCATCATTTTGCAGATGATAAACGGGCTTTACCAAAGCTTGTTTATAATTTGTATCTCGGTTTTAAAGGACAGGATTCCGTAACTAAGGTAAAAAAATACCTTGTAGAATATGAGGCAGAACTGGAACAGTTTTCAGATATTTTGACTAGGGTGAAATTAGGGGAAGTGAAGAGTGA
>JAHDGC010000970.1 GCA_020627865.1 Saprospiraceae bacterium
TGAAAGTCATGATGAACTCATTATAACAACACATAGCCCATACATTCTTGCAGCATTTAATAATTTCTTACTAGCGCATAAATTCAAAGAACAAAATAAACGCTCTGATGAAGTAGCAACAATCATCCCCGAGAAAAGTTGGATAAATACTGCTCATTTTAATGCCTATTATTTAGATAAAAAAGGTGCCACTAAAATCTTTGATGAAAAAATAGGCTTGATCGCAGACAACCAATTAGACAGTGCATCCGAATCTATCATGGCAGATTTTGATCAACTTATGGATTTGTACTCCAAAAACCTTATGGATGAGAAAGCAAATTAAACTGGCTTATCCTATTGTGGAAGCTAATCGTTGCATGTGGGATTCTAAAGAAGCGTATATTTACATCAAAGATCAACCTGATGGTAAAAGTATTCAAGTAGCAGACGTGGATCGTTGTGATTTTACTATTGAAAACCCTAAGCAGAAACTTTTGTCAATATTTGCGATAGACCAATGTGTATTTGATCATAAATCTCAACATAAAAAATGTGATTTTGCTGTTTTTGATAACAATATTTTTGCTTTTGTGGAGATTAAAGATACCTATAAAAGAAGGCCTTCTCATAAAAAACAAGCCAAGCAACAATTAGAATCCACGATCATCCATTTTAGGAAGAAAATAAATTTTGATGGATGTAAACCCTATGCGATTATCTCATGGCGATACCGACCCGTTAGGCCTGCTGTTTCTACAGCAATGCAATTGGCGAAATTTGAATTTCTTACGAAGTATAATGTGCATCTAGTCGAAGGAAATAAGTTTGAATTTAATTAAAACCCCAATGTAGTTTTAGAGATGAGTTCCACAGGAACGATATATCTTTGCCAGCTATAAAACGGCTGGAACATGAGAAGTGTAAAATCGTTAAAAAATCTAAAAAAATAACCCGTGATAAAACTCTCCCCACCACCAACCCCGCTCCAAGCCAATATAACCCTCGCTGGCTCCAAAAGCATCTCCAACCGCGTCTTGCTCATCCGTGCTTTATGCGGGACAGACTTTTCCATAACAGGGCTTTCTACCGCTAAGGATACGGTTACCCTTAACAAATTACTTGCAGAACATCCCGTAGAAGTTTACGACGTCGGCCATGCTGGAACAACTTTCCGTTTCCTGACGGCTTACCTCGCCTTGCAAGATGGAGTCCAAACCCTAACAGGAAGTAGCCGAATGCTGGAAAGACCCATTGGAATCCTCGTAGAAGCCCTCCGAGAGCTGGGTGCTCATATTGAATATCTTGAAAAAGAAGGCTACCCACCTTTGAAGATTCATGCGCCGGATAAGATGGGAGAAAAAAACAAGTTGAAAATCAGTGCCGGAACGAGTAGCCAATACATCTCTGCCTTATTGATGATTGCGCCTATGCTTCCATCAGGTTTGGAGTTGGAACTGGATGGCAAAATTGTTTCCCGTTCTTACATCAATATGACCTTGCGGGTAATGGCACATTTTGGGATTGTTCATGAATGGGAGAATAATGTTATTAAAATTACTCCGCAAACCTACCAGCCGAAACCTTATCGGGTAGAAGCCGACTGGTCTGCTGCATCTTATCACTATGCTTTTGCCGCTTTCTCCAAGGAAGTAGATTTACAATTGAATGGATTGCAGGAAAACAGTGTGCAAGGAGATGCGGCTATCGTGGAGATGATGACTCGCTTCGGGATTCAAACCACTTTTAATGAAATTGGTGTTCACCTCAGTCGGGTAGGGAAACCAAAACCGCTCTTTGAATGGGATTTTATCGAATGCCCGGACATTGCCCAAACCCTCGCGGTCATCTGCGGCGGTCTCGGCGTAAGCGGCTTGTTTACGGGGTTAGAAACTTTATCCATTAAGGAGACCGATCGCATAAAAGCACTTCAGGATGAGTTGGTCAAAGTACAGGTTTTCTTTTCTAAATTACCGGCACGTTTTTCCAAGAAACCGGGAACTTATTACATGATTGAAGGGAAGGCTGTTGTGGAAAATGAACCGCAATTTGCCACTTATCAGGATCATAGGATGGCAATGGCATTTGCGCCTTTGGCTTGTTTGGGTAATGTTAAAATTGAGGAACCGAATGTGGTGGTGAAGTCTTATCCGGGGTTTTGGGAGGAT
>JAHDGC010000971.1 GCA_020627865.1 Saprospiraceae bacterium
TGTGGCTTTATTTTTTCCGAAGAAAATATTATTTGTGTAAACAACAATACGGAGGATGATCCTGAAGATGATTATACAATTTTCTCAGCGATTATTGAACAGGTAAACCCTGGGCAAACCAATCAATTTACGATTACGGATGGCACAACGGTGTGGGGGCCATATCCATATGGGGTAGCCTTGGATGCCCCGATTCAATTTCCAGCAGATGGTATAGATTATAATGTTGTAATTTCGGATGTGGATGATCCCTCTTGTACCACGAGCTTAGTTATCCCCGGTACATCTTGTTCAGATTGGGATTGTGGTATAGATACCGAGATTATCAATATTGAAGAACCGACTTGTAATGGGGTAGCAGATGGATTGGTAAACTTAATTACTACAGGGCAGTTTTCATCTGTCCTTTACTCGCTGGATGGTGGTACCTTCCTGCCCGGCACTACGATCTTTAATTTGGAGAGTGGGGATCATGAGGTGATATCCGTAGACTATAAGGGTTGTCGGGATACGGTTTATTTTACATTAAATGCGCTATCAGCTATTGAGATTGCCATTATCAGCCTTGAGAATCCTTCTTGTTATGGGGTATCAGATGGATTTGTAAATTTGGTCGTGCAGGGCGGAACGCCTCCCTATGTTTTTTCTCTGGATGGAAGTCCATTTAATCCCGAAAGCACTTTGTTTAATGTAGGCGGTGGAAATCATGATGTTATTATTATGGATGCCAATGGTTGCTTGGATACCCTTAGTTTTACTTTAACAGAACCGGAGGCCATAAACATAGACTTTGTCTACGATCCTATAATCTGTCCCGAAAATTTATGGAGCGCAACGGCTGTGGTAAGTGGGGGAACAGGTGAATTTGGTTATGTTTGGGGAGATATGAATCCCGCTGTTTTTTCGCCATCCTTGGATAGCATATCTTATGGGGTATCCCGAAGTATTACCGTAACGGATTCGAACGGCTGCACGGCTACGGCTGTGGCGGCATTTCCCGGAGATCCTTGCCTTGGGGAATGCTTGTTTAATATTGCTGTGGATGATGTTAGTGATGTGCTGTGTGCAGGCGATACTGCTATACTACAATTGGCCCATGAAGGAGGAGAGGAGCCGATTAATTATATCTTAGATGGTTTGCCATTATTGCCGGGACAAACTACGGTTGAGGTTCCTCCTGGGGAACATGAACTTATCGGGATTGATGCCGAAAATTGTAAGGATACTGTTGTGTTTACCCTTGTGCAGCCAGATGAACTCCTGCTTCAGGCCTCTGTTGGTTGTACCAATACGGATTTACCGAATAGCCCCATTATAACACTTTTCGTTTCGGGAGGAGTGGCACCGTATACTTATGTTTGGTCAAATGGTATCATGACGCAGGATTTATTTGATGTCCTTCCGGGGAATTATAATATTACAGTGGTGGATGCGAATGGTTGTACGGTTGAAGGAGCTTATGAGGTTTCGGATTGCGTCTGGCCGGGCGATACGGATGACGATGGTATTGTCAATAATTTTGATTTGCTCAATATCGGCATCGCTTACGATTCCATTGGGCCTGCTCGTGATGTAATGGGCTTTAGTTGGATGGGGCACGTTTCCGAAGATTGGCCTTGGGAAACACCGGAGACTTTTGTCAACTTCAAGCATTCGGATACCAATGGTGATGGCATTGTCCAAGCCGATGATACGCTTGCCATAAGTTTGAACTGGGAGTTGACCCATAACTTTACGGAGCCGGACGATGGTTATAATTTTACTGCCAATGAAACTTTCGCAATGGCACCTTTCTACGTCTTGCCGGATACTTTGGTTGAAGGCGCATCCATGAGTTTGCCTGTGATCTTGGGGGAAGAAGATTTCGTGGTCAATGATGCCTATGGCTTGGCGTTCAGCATTGAGTATGACAGTAGCCTGATTGTTCCTGGGTCGGTAAAGTTGACTTTCGACGAGTGTTGGATCGGTGATTTGAATAACAATATGATTACAATGCAGCGCGATTTTTATAATGAAAGTCATATTGCTGCGGGCATGACGAGGATTGATGGGATGAACATGTCCGGTTTTGGAGAAATTGCCCGCTTCGAATTCATTATTGAGGATGATATTCTTTTTACCAATAATAGCG
>JAHDGC010000972.1 GCA_020627865.1 Saprospiraceae bacterium
TCGCTAACTCGGCTCTCCCGCGAAGCTGGCTTCCGCATCACATCTACCCGCCTTGAAATCTCCTCGTCCGATCCACAATTTTTACGAAAAAATTCCGGGTCGCAATCGTCGATTTCATGTTTTTCTACAGCCCGCCCTTCTCTGGTTTCCAACAATTTATAGCCGCATAGTGTAACTTCTCAATACAAAATACTAAAAACAAGAAAATTACGTTAAAGGATTAAATGGAAAAACGAGGAGACATACCAAAAGTATCTGCAAAAATATTATCTCATCCTTATGTACAGCATTTACATAGGGTAATAGAAGATTTGGTAAAGAAAGTAGAGAGTCTGGAGCAAAAAGTATCAGAGCAGGCAGAGGAGATCGCGAAATTAAAGAAAGTACCGAAGAAACCAGATCTTAAGGCAAGCAAGTTGGATGAAGATAATAAAAAATCAAAGACGGGAAAAGCAAGTCGAGAGGGTCAAAAGCAACGGAAGAAGAAAAAAGATTTGCCGATAGACGAGACGCGGAAAATACAAGCAAGCGATGTGCCGGAAGATTGGATATTGGTAGGTCATAAACCTTATATAATTCAGGACATCATCATACGACGCAATAACATAAAGTACGAACGGGAAATATGGGAAAGTCCGGATGGGAAAGAACGCATAATAGCGGCCCTGCCGGAAAGTATAGCGGGGCGAGATTTCGGAGAAGAGCTTCGCCGTTATGTAATCAGCCTGTACAATGAGTGTCACGTAACGCAGCCGATCATCCGTGCCCACCTGACAAATCTGGGTGTTGATATATCAACGGGGGGCATAAATTTCATGTTGAATGAAGATGTGCACAATGAAGTTTTCGCAGATGAATTGTTGGATTTGGTTGAGCAAGGCATAGCGGTAAGTGATGAACTGCGAACAGATGATACGGGAGCAAGACATAAGGGAAAGAATGGATTTTGCAACTGCCTGAACACGGACCTGTTTACCTATTTTGTGAGTTCACAAACTAAAAGTCGGGTTAATTTTCTGGATATTTTACAGGTAAAACACAAGGATTACCACTTAAATGAAGCTGCTTTGATTTATTTGAGGGCCCAGAAATTGAGTCCAAAATATATGAAGATACTGGAGTTGCATGAAGGTGTGGTATTCGGGGATGAAAAAGCCTTGAAAGGATTTCTGAATGAAAGTAAATTCACGGCCGAATATGCTGTGCGCACCATAACGGAAGGCTTGATGATAGGCAGTTTGATTGAACATGGTTTTGACCCCCAAAAAATTATTCATAGTGATGGAGCCGGCCAGTTCAACCTTTTTATCCATGCCCTTTGTTGGAAACACGTAGAGCGACCGTTGGTTAAATTGCGCATTCATAATGATAAACAACAAGAACAGTGGGATAAGAAGATGAATGATTTCTGGCAACTTTACCAGGACTTGAAAGACTATAAGACGGTTAGTCCCCTGGCCCAAAAGCGACGGAAGGCCAAACTGGAAAAACGCTTCGATGAACTGTGCGAACCTGTTGAAAATTTTGCAGCACTAAATAATTTCCTGGAAGATTTATGCAAGAAAAAACAACAGATGTTGATCGTGCTCGAAACCCCTTCTGCTTCTTTACACAATAATTCCACGGAAAGAGAAATCAGAGAATTTGCAAAACGCAGAAAAATTAGCGGCTCAACAAGAAGTGATAAGGGTAGAAAATTCAGAGACGTTTTTACATCTTTAAAGAAATCCTGTAAAAAACTCGGCGTTAATTTCTGGGATTATTTATATGACAGAATTAAAGGCGAAAACAAAATTCCTCCACTCGCTGACATCCTTCTTCAAAAGGCTCACGCAGCCTCTAGCTGATCTTTTTTCATGGGATAACTATGTCTTGTTACATATGCGGGATTGAGAAGTTACCAATTTAATACGTAACAAATTGATAATCAATAACAATGTGTTAGCTTGTATACTACAACTCCACGATTTACTGTCCGGCCTTAGAAGGGTACCCGTCGGCTGCATATTTACGACGACCCTTCCGGCTCCCAATTTCTCCAAATAATAAAACCAGAAATAACAGACACCACGATACCAATAAACATCTTCGTATAATTGCCATAAAAGAAAAGACCCGT
>JAHDGC010000109.1 GCA_020627865.1 Saprospiraceae bacterium
ATGATATTGGTTATGCTGCTTATACTTGGAACTTAGGTCGAAATCTAGGGGATTATCGTTATGTGTTGGATAGTGTCAATCGGGTAAAAGAATTGTACAAAAAACACCGTAGGAAGGTAAGTATCATCGGCTGGAGTTTAGGAGGTGTTTATGCTCGTGAAATTGCTAGGCAATGCCCTAATATGGTGCGTCAGGTGATAACACTAGCTTCTCCATTTCGAGGATTGACGGAAGCGAATAATGTCGCTTGGATATATAAGTTATTGTCAGGGAAAGATGTTGCTGATCTTGATCCGGAGTTATTGGCCAATATTCATACGCCTCCGCCGGTTCCTGTAACGGCGATTTACTCTAAAAAAGACGGTATCGTTCCTTGGCAATATTGCATGGAAAAAGAAGAGGGGAACCGCGTTCAAAATGTAGAAATTAACGGCAGTCACTGCGGTTTAGGCCACAATCCTGCTGTGTTATACTGTATTGCTGATCGTCTGGCGCAATCTACCCGAAGTTGGCAACCTTTTGAAGTCAAACCCTTTGCCAACTATTTCTTACCAAAAAAAATGGATGTTCAACTCAATCCAGCATAGTATTCTCCCGTTATAGCAACATGTATTGAAATTGCTGGGTTTGGGTTCGTTCTTATGGTGCTGTTTTATGCTTTATGTATAAAAATAGCATTCTCCCTTTTACAAATTCTTTTATGAAACTTGTACCTTTGCTGCTTTTCAAACATAATATTCCATAACATATTAAAATATTTTTGATGAAGAATTTAATGCTCACCGTCGGATTTTTCGCTTTTTGTATTTGTTTTAGTTCTTGTGGCCGCCAAAGTTGTGGTGGCTGGTATGGGAATAGAAATCTGGATGTTTCTACCATTGAAAACAAGGCTGACGCCACAAATGATGTCGCGATAATTTCCGAAGAAGAATTTTCAGCTTGTCGATAGATTGACTTGCCAATAAATAAGATTTACAGAAGAACATCAAGCTTAGTTGCTTTTTGTTCTTTTTTTTTGTTTTGCTGAAAACATCTTATATTTGGTTCATTGTGAGGTTCAAAATGGTTCAAAATTATGAAATCAATTACTATCCATAATCTGGATTCAGAATTAGCGGTTACAATCGAAGAAATGGCTAGAACTACAGGTCTGAGTAAAAACAAGCTTATAAAAAAATTACTTAGAAAGGCGCTAGGAATAGGAGAAGAACAATTGCCGAAAAGGGATTTATCGAAGTTCTTTGGTGTCTGGACTAAAGAAGAAGGGGAAGAATTCGACAAGGCAATTCAGGTATTTGGTGAAATAGATGAAGAAGATTGGCAATGAAGAGAATTGTAGTTGATACCAATATTTATAGTGCGCTGACAAAATGTAGCCTCATTGTTAAAGAAATTATTGAAAATGCGGAGGAGATCATCATTCCTGTTTTTGTGATGGCTGAATTGCTCTATGGCTTCAGAAATGGGAGCAAAGAAGCTTATAACAGGGAATTATTCCATGAATTTTTAAAGTTGAGAGGTATCCAAATCCAACAAACAACAAAAGAAACTGCTGATATATATGCTATGATTAAACATGATCTTAAAAAGGCGGGAACTCCCATTCCTATAAATGATATTTGGATCGCGGCAACAGCAGTTGAAACCGCTAGTGTGGTCGTTACTTACGATAAGCATTTCAACAGTATTATGAAATGTAGGGTTCAGCATTTGAAGTAAGCATTACTGACAAATCTTTTCATAGAACAAAAATTAATAAATTCCAGCCAGAAATTGTAGAATCCCAGAAAAAAGCCTAACTTTGCGCCCGTTAAAATCCTGTAGCCTGTTTATCAGGCAAAGCAGGTATGGCTTGTTACCAAATAAATTTTGACAATATAAATAAATAATGGCAGTAAAAATAAGATTACAACGCAGAGGTCGCTCAAAGCGTCCATTCTATCACATCGTCGTCGCAGATGCAAGAGCACCCCGTGATGGCCGTTTCATAGAAAAAATTGGTACTTATAACCCCATGACTGTTCCGGCTACTATAGACTTGGACAGCGACAAAGCCTTTGATTGGCTGACCAAGGGGGCTCAACCTACAGATACCGCCCGTGCGATCCTCCGTTTTAAAGGAGTATTGTATCGCAAACATTTGATGCGTGGTGTCAAAAAAGGTGCACTTACCGAAGATCAGGCAGCTTCTATGCTTGAAAAATGGGTGAATGAAAAAGAAGCGAGAGTGGAAAGCAGACGCCAGAAAGTGGCCGAGGATAAAAAAGCATGGCACCTTAAAATTTCTGGAGAACCTAAGAATGTTCCAGTGGCTGCTACAGAGGAAAAGGCAGTAAAAGCGGATGGTGAAAAGCCAGAAGCAGATAACAAATCTTTTGCTGAGTCTGTAGAACAAACTACTGTGGATTCTTTTGCAGAAACTAAAAAAACGGAAGAAGTGCCAGCGAAGGAAGCTGCTCCAGCTGTTGAAGAGGCAACAACTAAAGTCCTTGACGATGCAACCGCTGCAAAAGTGGAAGAAGCTGCCCCAGCTAAGGAAGAAGTTTCTGCCGAAGAAGCCGCTCCAGAGGCAGATGCTAAAAAAGACGGAGAATAATATATATGCGTCATTTTTATATAAATTGATTCATTTCAAAAAATCGTAGAGCCGCAATGCATTGCAGCTCTACGTTTTTTTTAACCATTTCGTTTTTTATTCTTCCCTTAATTCCATACCTTAGCGGTAAAATAAGAAACTTGCAGATTGAAAACCTGTTTTACCACAGGAGTTTCACTGCTTTGGAACCTAGTAGGGCTTAATTGTTCTACTAGGTTTACATTTATAAATGTGAAATTTTTTTTCTATGAAAGAACTTAATGAGGATTATATCCAAAGACTGGATCAAATAGCTGAAGAACTCCAGGAAAATGAGATTTACACCAAATACCTTGACGAAGAAGAGGAGGAGGATTACCAGAGTTTAAGGGAATTGTACGAACCTCAGATTGCGGAAATCTACGAGGAGGTTGCTGATAAGCATCCCCTGCAATTGTTAGCCTTCGAATGTTATCTGCTCGATGAAAAATTTGAAGGAATGTTCTTGCCCCGTATCTTGGGCTATGCTGTTTTGAGGGGCGTGATCAATGAGGTTGATGAAGAGTATGTCTACCTCCGTCCGCAGGAACATTTCAAGAGTATCCTATGTGCCATTTGCAACTCTTCTAATTTTGACTATTTGAAAAAACGGATCGGGCAAACCATCCAGATCGGTTTCGCGATGAGTAGTGATATTTGGATTACCAGCCTCATTAATCAGTTTGCCAACAAAAAAATTCGGTACTTCCTCCAAGGACAGAAGTTGCACCGCTACAGGGTAAGAGAAGAAAGACAAAGAGGATATAAACGTTATCACAATCAGTTCAGGAATGAAAACTTCCATAGTACGGTGTTCCCGAATAGTGTTTCCGAGCTGAAAATTCTTTATCCTTCGATTAAAAATTTCATCTACGAACGGATTAAGATGAAAGCCGATAATGGTAGCTTGATTAAACCTTTGGATACCTTTGTCGATACCCCTGAGTTTTTCGGTTTGGATGAGCAAATCATCATTTTGGGGCTTTATGTCCATTATTTTGATAACCTCAAGGA
The DNA here is from genome assembly GCA_020627865.1 of Saprospiraceae bacterium. Taxonomy (GTDB): domain Bacteria; phylum Bacteroidota; class Bacteroidia; order Chitinophagales; family Saprospiraceae; genus JAHDGC01. The sequence continues at coordinate 3,629 of JAHDGC010000109.1, forward strand.
TGGATCAGCTGCTACTGTATTGAATAAACTTAGAAAAGAAAAATCAGAATTCGTAGTGGATTGGTTTAATTTTATTAAGAGATTGGATAGAAGTGAATTGGACAGGGATAAAACTGCGGATAATAGGGTGTCCATATTGTTGGATGCTGGGATTGAGGATGAGCTGAAAGCTTACTATGATTTGGTAGATGAAGTTCACCGTAAAGGCTATGTTCATCAGGATGCTATTGATGCGGTAAAAAGTTTCTATCATCAAAATGCAGGAATGTCTGACATCAACGAGTGTGTCCGCAAAACCATCTACGGATATATTGCTCGCTTAATGGGTAATCTGGAAGAGTCCGATTATCCAGATTATTTCGATCTCTCTAAGATATTCCCAGTTTATATAGGTATTTTTGATAATCAGCAATTTAACAAGGACGTGAAAGACCTGAGCATGTCTTATGTTAGAAAATTGTTGAAACGATATACTGATAAGAGAGGAAAAGATTATCAAGATATTAAGAAATTTGTAGCGACAAACTTTGTTGATCTGGGTTTCCTCAAAGAAAAAGAAGTCGTCGAACTCTTCAAGACGAGAAGGAAACGCAAGAAGCCGGTAGAATAATTTGGGTGATTTGTAAGTGAAATTTCTGTAAATAATGAGTCCCATTGGCCTGCCTGACAAGTCCACGCAGACAGGGACGATATGTCATTGCCAGAGATGTCAATCTCTGGAATGTTTTTAGTCGATAAATTCACCAAAAATGTAGAAAGAAATAGGGGCTGTTGATATTATGTTTTAAGTTTAGGTATCAATTAAACCAAATAATATCAACAGTCCATGTTTTTTAAAGACCTTATCGACGGTTTCACAGCATACCTGAAAGCCTTCCGCATCATCTCAGAATTGCGCTTGTGGAAATACTTTTTTGTCCCCGCAATGATCAGCATCTTCCTAGGGGGATTATTGATTTTTTCGACTTGGGGCGTCGCCGCTACATTGGGAACTTGGCTCATATCTTGGTACCCGTTCGAAGTGGGGATTTCTTTTCTATCCACAGTCTCCAGTTGGCTTGGTGGTGCAATTTTGCTCACTTTCGGCCTTATCATTTATAAGCATCTGGTCATCGTGGCCGTTTCCCCCTTCATGAGTCCGATGGCCCAAAAGATCGAAGAACACCTCACCGGGCATTACACCAAAAATGAAGGTTTTAATGCCGCACAGAGTTTCAGGGGTTTTTCCAGAGGCTTGCTCGTCGCCTTACGCAATATTATCAGGGAATTATTTTTTATTATCCCACTTTTTATCCTCAGCCTGATTCCTATACTTAGTGTTCCTTGCACGATTTTGATCTTCCTCATACAAGGTTTCTATGCCGGTTTTGGCAACATGGATTATACCCTCGAAAGGCATTACAATGTAGGGCAAAGTGCCGCCTTTGCCGGTAAGCACAGGGGGCTTGCTATTGCAAATGGTTCCGTTTTTCTCGCATTGTTGATGACCGGAATCGGCTTCCTTTTCGCACCGCCATTGGCTGCTGTTGCGGCAACTGTAGAAAGTGTAAAAAGAATCGACGGGGTAAATCAATTAACAAAATTAAACCAAGAATTTGTGTAATGTCTTACGACACTTCTATGACAACCACAATTGCTATGAAAATATTGAATTGTTGCGTTGTATTTTACTACGACATTGATGTATTAAGGCTTTGATATATTACGACATTGATGTATCAAGACATTAAAACGTCGTATAAAGGTATTGAATGGAAGGGTATAGCTTGTTTTTTGCATTAAAGTTTTTTTATATTTATGGTTTGTTAATGTTTGTTTGATATAACCAAAATGTATATGAATCTCTTTAAAGAAAAGAAACATCAATATATGGTAGTGTTGATGTTCGTTATGCAATTACTAAACACATACAGCTATGGAAAAACTTATCATCTCTTTTCGGAGAAATACTGTATTCCCGATGATTGTAAAATATACCTGAATAAAACCAATGATAATGATACTTGCAATGACCTTGATAACAGGTTAGCTGGCCCACTTTGCGAGGTGGGTGCAGTTTGTGATGACAATGATCCATGTTCTGCTTTATCTATTTACGATGCAGATTGTAATTGTGTACCTGAATTCAATTTTGCCCTTGTCGGTACACCTTCTATGAGTACAGGCGGGAGTGCAATCCGTATGAACGATGATATTATTGCGACCAATGATAATAGTTTGCTTGCACATACCGCTGACAGTTCTCCAAACGAATGGATGCAAATTGACTTAGGGGTTCCTAGGGATATTGTCGATGTCATTATATGGAACCGGGTCAACTGTTGTGCAGAGCGGTTGAGCAATGCATATGTATTGGTTTCTAACAATCCATTTCCTAGTAATACGGATCTGGCTGCTGCGCTGGCCAATGCTGAGTTTACCTATCAAATAGGTGACGCTTCTGCTATAGATGTATTAACGGTTAATGTTGCGCAACCTGGCCGTTACGTAAGGTTGCAAAAATCAGGAAATAATGTAGGTAGCAATGCTATGAATATACTGGAATTGCAGGTCATGGGGGATACCTTGCTGGTAGATCCTGACGGTGACGGTGTTTGTAATGACCTCGATCCTTGTCCAACCGATCCCAATGATCTTGACCTAGATGCCGATGGCGTTTGTGATGCTGTTGACCTTTGTCTGGGGGCCGATGATAGCATAGATACCGATAACGACGGTATTCCTGATGGCTGCGATATTTGTGAAAATAGCACGAATATTATTGCCGATATTTTTTATGGTATGGATCAAATGCCTGTTACCGGAGTAGGTGCGATTATAGATGCAACGGGCAACACATCAGGGACACTAGGTAATGTGGCCATTGGGATGCCACAATCCATTGAAGGAGCAAGTATGCATTCTTTTACTGCTTGGGATTTTAGTCAGACAGACGGCTATATAAAGGTGTCCCCGAATGCTACTACCGCACGGCTGGGAGACATCAATACAACAAGCGGCTTGACCATAGGCTTTTGGGCCAATTTAAATTATGACGTGAGCCAAGTTTTTCATCGGGTAGCTGGTTTAGGGAATGTGTTTGATATTGCTTTGGTTCATGAAGGCTTGGAATTTTATTTCGATGGTGCGACGCATGTTATCAGGACGACCAATGCTACAAATGTCTTTGAAGGCGAGTGGGAGCATTTTACCGTAACCTTAGATTTTTCCAGAACGACAGAGAATCTGGTGCTGTACCATAACGGTGTGCCAATAGATACGCTTAGTTCTCCGGTTAATACAGCATTCCATTCCACCACGAGTAATCTGATGATTGGCGCACGTTCCAATGGGAGCTATTTCTTCCCAGGACAACTGGATGATTTTATATTGTTTGATGAGGCTTTGTGCCTCCAAGATGTAGCACGCCTGTATGCCGGTGGTGCCTATAATTTTATGGACGAAAACTATACCTATGAAATCAGAAGCCAAGCTGGAGGTTATGATTATGCATGGAGTGACTACACGACCGATGAGCATACCGGATTAGGCAGCGAAGCGGTTAATTTTGATTATACCGATGTGAACACAATTTCTCATGCACCACCCGCAGGTGTGCATCCCCGCGTGTTTTTCAGCCCGCATGATATACCGGAAATTCGGAACCGCATGGCCAACACGGAAAGTGGGCAGCAGGCCATGGCGCAAATACATGCCTATACGACTTTAATGCATCTCGGTAGGGGGGCAGGTGGTTATTCTGGCAGTGCTCCTTATGCCATTGATCCTGATGGTAATCGAAGAATTGATAATGAGGGCTTTTGGGATAATGGACCTTATTACAACAAACTCGTTGCCTGCGATGCTAGTATATTTGATGATCCTGCTTTCGATGCTAAGCGTAGATATTTGCTGGGAGGAATCCTATCGGCAGAAGCTTTCGAATGTCTGATGCGTGCCGGAACATATGATCCTGACACTGGGAGAAACTACGATGATCGGGCTGCCGATTTGGCAAAGGCATTGGCTTTCTGGGCAGAAGGCGCACTACAAGATTCTAATCTTGGCCCAGATGGTATTGGTATATTTATGTTTGCAAGTGCCGACCTCGCGTTGGCCTATGACATCAACTATCATGCAATGACTATAGCACAGCGTGATGTGGTGCGAGCGGCATTGGCCAGAACCATACCGGATCAGCTGAGGTATGGAGAGAATCTTTCCGCCTATGTAACGACTAGTAATTGGTCAACCTTAAATGGCTTTGAGATCATCCCCAATTTCGCCATTGAGGGAGAACTGGGTCACAAACCAGAATTGACCAAAAAATGGATGCGTGTCGCCCGTAATTTTACGACACATGGCTGGTATGCTTCCGGTTCAGGTTACGAGGGCATCGGTAAAAACTACCAGATGGTCACCACATTTATCGCAGCGGCCAAGCGTGGCTACAGCTTGTTGGGGCATCCGCATATGCGCTCATATGCTACACAGTTCTTGCCGGCACTTACACAACCCTACGGAAATGCCTTCACGGGATATGATGACTGGGGTGGCAGTGGACTTGATGCAGAAACGGGAGGCTATAAATTTAATAACCTTGATGCCATAGGGTTAAAATGGGTATTCCCCAATGATCCCAAGGTAGATTTCATGTGGCGTAATTATATTCGTCAAAACTATAGACTGGATTCTGAAGGATATGTTTATCAACAAATATCGCCAAGTTCCGGTTACATGAATAGTATCGTCCCGATGGCGACTTTTGCGCTGGACTATGATGATGTAGATTTCAACTCCCGTGCGGCAACGGCTATCCCCGAAGACTTTTTTGCCTCCGAAAGAGGATTGGTAAATATGAGAAGTGGCACGGATAGTTCGGCTATGAGTACTTGGTTTCATTGCAGACAAAATAGAGGTGGGCATACTGCCGGAGATAGAAACGATATCCATATGAGTGCACTGGGCAGGATGTGGCTACGCAAAGCTTATGGTAATGCTTTCCAGCACTCGTATTTCCATAGTTGCCTGATGGTCAATGATCTCGGGGTTCCCTTGAATACTATAGCGCAGCAACCCGGCAAGATACTGGATTACAGTGCTTCAAATGAAATGACCACCGCAACCGGCGACGCTACTTATGCCTACACGTGGCAATGGCACTGGGATGGCAACAGTCAACCCGATCATCCTTGGCTTGGTGTAGATGGCTGGGAAGCCGTTACAGAAACTCCGAATGATTTTCAATACCAGCCGCAGCCAGGGCCATATATGGATACGCCTTTTTATGATTATCCACACTGGGCCAATCCCACCAATGAGGAACAACTCGTCAAGAAACTATATAACCCTATGGAACGGGTGATTCGTTCTGTAGCCACCGTGAGGGGAGAACATCCTTTTATATTGGTCGTGGATGATGTGCAAAAAGACGATGCTGTACATAACTATAAATGGGTCGCCCAGTTAGCACATGATTTAACAGTAGAAAGCACCACGGTGAATCTGGACAATTGCAATTATCAAAATGATATTATTTTAAAAGAACCGGATGGCACGGGCAACCGTCGCCTATTAGTCCGCATCTTACACAATGAAGGCTATGATGGCTCCACACCGAATGGATATCTAGACCCACTGATTTACGAACCTTATGTCAATTCAAGCCAATTGAGTGGTGCGCAATCCGTAGACCGTAATCGCCTTGTTGTAGAAAGCAACAGTATTGCGCCAGATTTTCGGGTTATGCTTTACCCGCACTTCGATGGTGATCTGTTGCCGACTACGGTATGGAATGCAACAAAGGATACACTAAGGGTTGTTTTCTCTAATGAACAACATTTCCTTGCCTTGAATCCGCAAAATGGAGGACAGTGGAACAAGATAGAAAAGCTGGATGAAACGGCCTTGGTCGGTATTTGTAGTGATAACAATGATTGCACCCTAGATGATAGTTTCTTTGCCAATTGCGATTGTATCGGTGTGTTGCAGGATGTGGATAATGATGGCGTTTGCAATGATCTTGATGTTTGTCCGGATTTTAATGATAACCTAATCGGTATGCCTTGCGATGATAGAGATCCTTGCACCGAACTATCTTTTTATGATGACAATTGTAATTGTACCCCAATATTCAACTATGCATTGCTCGGTACGCCTTCCATGAGCTCGGGATATGCACCCCTTGCTACTCGTCTGAATGATGGTATTGTCGATAACAATAGTTTGCTGGCTGAAACTGGAGATGCCTCGCTTCATGAATGGATAGAAATTGATCTGGGAGAAAATAGAGATATTGAGGAAGTGATTATCTGGAATCGGACAAATTGCTGCCAGGAACGATTGAGTAATGTTTATGTTCTAGTAGCAGATACGCCTTTCCCAACCGATACCGATTTGACGGCTGCTTTAGCAAACGCTGATTTCAATTATCAAATAGGGGATACTTCGGAGGAAGATGTCGTTAAGGTTGATGTTGCACAAATCGGGCGTTATGTAAGGTTGCAAAAGTCCGGTAATAATGCACCAACTGGGAACAATGGCGAAAATGTAATCAATATACTAGAACTACAGGTCATGGGAGATACCCTGCAGATAGATTCTGATAATGATGGTATTTGTGATGATGTGGATGTTTGCCCCGGTTTTGATGACACCCAAATCGGTCAACCTTGTGATGATGGTGATCCCTGCACGGAACTTTCCATCTATAACGACAACTGTGAATGTGTGCCGATGTTCAATTATGAATTGCTCGGTACGGCTTCCATGAGTTCAGGTTCCTCATCCCTTGCACCTCGTATCAATGATGGTATTGTTGACAATGCTAGCTTGATAGCCTACACGGGAGGAGCTTCACTACACGAATGGATGCAACTGGACTTGGGCGCTACCCGAAACATTGATGAGGTCGTCATCTGGAACCGGACAAACTGTTGTCAAGCCCGATTGAATAATGCCTATGTGCTGGTTTCCAACATACCATTTCCGGGGACGACAGATTTGAATGCTGCACTGGCAGTTGCTAATTTTAGTTATCAATTAGGAGATGTATCCAGTTTGGCTACCGTCAATGTTGATATTGGGCAGTCCGGTCGTTATGTCCGCTTACAAAAGTCAGGGAATAATGTCGATGATAATTCATTGAATATACAGGAGCTACAGGTCATCGGAGATACCTTGTTAATAGATTCCAATAATGATGGCATCTGTGATAATGGGGAAGTGCCAGCATGTGCGCCTCACCTGAACCTGTCAAACATCCATGATTCTAGGACTTTCCCCGCGGCTGTTTCCATTCGGTCTGATGCGACCGTTCCGGCCAACGAGGAAGTCAGTTATGAGGCAGGAGTGGAAATAGAACTTCAGCCAGAATTTGAGGTCGAGTTGAATGGGGTTTTTCAGGCGATTATTCAAAATTGCGATACTATTATTATAAATAATGCAGGGGGAGATGATACGCCGCAGAATTAGGGCAAAAATATCATGACTTCTTGAAGGGCATATTGGGATTTTGATCATTAAAATTTCCCAATATGCCCTTATAAATCAAGGTAATTAGCGGAAGAACCCGATTGGTAGAATTAAAGCGGGCGTTAGTATAATAAAGTTAATTAAACTTTAAAGCTATCCGAAATTTGATACTTCATTACTATGAAATTGTAACTTTACCAATAACAAAATAATATAACTAAAAAACATTCAAAAATGAAGAAATTATCTACACTACTGATCGCTATGTTATGTATCATAGCAAGTGGCTTTGCCCAATTGAACATGACGTACATTTCTCAGGTCAATTATGATGAAAACCTCAACGATATTTGGGGCTATGCCGCCCCTGATGGAACCGAGTATGCTATTGTCGGAACGGTTAATGGAACATCCATTGTAAGCCTTGCCGATCCCGATAATCCTACCGAGGTCGCCTATGTCCCAGGAGATAACTCCACTTGGAGAGATATTAAAACTTGGGGAGAATTTGCCTATATTACTACGGATACTGGTGATGATGGTTTGACGGTCATTGACCTTACCCATCTACCGGATAGTATCACCACAACTTATCTGACAACGCTGCCGGATGGTGCAGGGACATTGCGAACCTGCCACAATATTTACATCGATGAATTGGGCTTTGCTTATCTTGCAGGATGTAATATAAATGCAGGAGGTTTGGTGTTCCTCGATGTGGCTACAGAACCCGGTGTGCCTGCCCTTGCAGGATTGGGCGCACCTGTTTACTCCCATGATATTTATACCAGAAATAACCTTGCATATAGTTCTGAAATCAATGTGGGACACTTCGCAATTTATGACGTTACCGATAAAACCAACCCTGTGCTGTTAGGTGCCCAAAATACAGCCGCAAACTTTACCCACAATGCATGGCTTTCTGATGATGGAAACATCTTGTTTACAACGGATGAAACCGGAAACGCACCTGTAGGGGCATATGATGTTAGTGACCCTACAGATATTCAGGAATTAGACCAGTTTCGCCCACTAGAAACTTTGGGGGATGGTGTTGTGCCACATAACGTGCACGTTTGGGATGATTACCTCATCATTTCTTATTACACCGATGGTTGTATTTTAGTGGATGCATCCAGACCGGAAAACTTGGTCGAAGTCGGCAACTTTGATAGTTATATTCCGGCTAGTACTGGCTTCAATGGCGCATGGGGCGCTTATCCATTCTTGCCTTCTGGTTTAGTCTTGGTTTCCGATATTAATACGGGATTGTATGTCTTGGAACCCAATTACGTTAGGGCTTGTTGGTTGGAAGGGCAAGTGACAGCACTCGCCTCAGGTGATGTCTTAAGTGATGCTACTATTGAAATTTTATCAACCAATGTTGTTGACAATACGGATTTCTCTGGAAATTATGCAACGGGATATGGCGTTCCGGGTACGTATGATGTAGAGGTTTCTAAGCCAGGGTTCATTGCACAGACTGCAACCGCAGAATTGATAAACGGGGAGATTACCATTTTAAATGTTGCCCTTGAAGAAGCACCATCTTTTTCTGTTTCCGGTATTTTGCGAGACGCAGATACCAATGAGCCTATTGCAGATGGTATCGTTAATATATCAAACGAAGATTTTGACTACAATGTAACGACCGATGCAAGTGGTAATTTCAATATCGCGACTTTCTACGAAGGAGATTATGGCATTGCCGCAGGGAAATGGGGCTATAAAACAATGATTACTGGTAATGGTCTTGATGAAAATAATAACTTTTTAAATTTGTCTGTAGAGCCAGGTATCGAGGATATTTTTTCGCTTGATCTCGGCTGGGAAGTTACCGGTACGGCAACGGATGGAGCCTGGGAAAGAGGGAAGCCTTTGGGCGTTTTCTTTGATTATGTCGGTTTCCTAACCCCTGATGAGGATACGGAAGATTTGGGAACAGATTGTTATGTGACGGGGAATAGCTCGGACTTGTTTTCCGGTTCTGTTGCTGGCAGTACTGTGCTGACTTCTCCTGTTTTTGATCTGACTGATTTTGTGTCGCCGCATATTAATTTTTATGCTTGGATGTTTAGTGTCAATACGGGGACTTTTCAGGTTGGGAATGATGATCTTGAGGTTATCCTCAGCAACGGAATGGTGGAGGAAACCATTGCCATCATTGCGCCGGAAGGTTTAATTGCTCCTTCTTGGGAGTTTAGTGATATTGATATTTCGCAGGTAATGCCTTTGACAGAGACGATGCAGGTGAGTTTTAATACCAGTAATTTTAACAATGATTTTACA
>JAHDGC010000973.1:0-1014 GCA_020627865.1 Saprospiraceae bacterium
GTTACCTATTGATCCGATGATGAGTACCGAAACACTCAGAGAAATGATCGGGGTTAATGGCCTATGGGGATGGGGACGTCCGAGTTCTTCTGAAAATCTGCAAGAAGGGCAAGGCCCCCAATTGCATAACCGTTATGCCAGTCATGCTCGCAACTACCATTTTATGAGTTGGGATATTAATGATCCGGATGATTTTATAGACTACTCCATCATGGCAAATGGAGGGGGGACGCCGGCTAATCCAAATGATCCAAATACTCCTGGTCCAGCATGGCTCAACTGGGATACGGAATATCAAGCTTGGGTGGATGCTGGGCTTAAAGTCCAGCCAACATTGCAATTCGATCTTTCCATTAATCTAGGACTCGTTTGGGAAGATCAATGGAACAACCCGTATCAGTCTGCCTATAATTATGGTGCTGCTTTTGCTCAGCATTTTGGGCCAACGACCGGAAATGGCCTGGTAGAAACCTTGGAAATTGGAAACGAACCTTGGTATTATGATGACAATATTTATGCGCAGATTCTTCGAGGGATGGCACAGGGCGTGACAGATGGCGATGATGCCATAGAGATTTTTCCGTGTGCTTTACAGGCGCATAATCCGAGAGTAGAATTAGATGAATTTGGGTTTCAAAACTATATAAGCACAAAAATTACCGCTATAGAAGAACCTTTGCTTGATGGCCTTAACACCCACAATTATAGTTTTATAAAAACAATTGCTGGGGAACGAATTGCGGTTCACCCGGAGCATCCCGGCTCTGAGTTTAATGGTATCCGAAATGTAGTACGGTTTCGAGATAACAATATGTCGGGAAAGAAAATTTTCTTGTCGGAGTGGGGCTGGGATTCTCCGAGTGCGAATGAAGATTGCACTCATTCGGAATGTGTTTCTGAAGAAGCCGCAATAGCATACATTGTTCGTGGAGCATTGATTGCACAACGCCATAACATTAATAGGGCATCTTACTTTTTTTTTGCGAATGAAAATAGGTCTTCCAGTTTGTTTAC
>JAHDGC010000973.1:1024-1697 GCA_020627865.1 Saprospiraceae bacterium
GTTTACCCGCTCTGGTTTGACGGAATCTGTTAATAATAATTACCAACCCAAGCGAACTTTTTATGCTTTGCAAGCTTTAATCGAGGCCGTGGGTGATTATCATTTTATTGATGCATACCAAGAGGATGAAACAGGGTATATTTATGAACTAGGAACCAGTGATGGCACAGTGACGCATCTGGCGGCATGGTTACCCATAGATGGAAATGATGGAACAACAAGAATCGTAAATTACCCTAGTAATATACCTTCGGATATGGCTATCCGTATTGAGGGAGAAAGCCCTACAGGAACCTTAATCCCTACGCCAGCATATAATGGTGGTAATATTTCGCTCACCTTAAGTACTAAACCCATAATTGTTAGTCTTGATGGATCCTGTCCCCCTGTAGGAACGCCTTGTAGTGATGGTGATCCCAATACCCTAAATGATGCACACGATGGCAACTGCAACTGTATTGGTACTTGTCCTGCTCCGGGAATGAGTTGTGATGACGGGAACCCTGATACCTTTGATGATACTTATAACGATGATTGTTTTTGTTTGGGAAGACCGGTTGGGGATGGATGTGAATTTATTGTTAACGGTACCTTTGATGGTTGATGATTGGGAATCTCGTGTTTGTTGTTTTTAGGAACAGAGCCGTGGACAAACATTGTGCTTGGGGAATCT
>JAHDGC010000973.1:1707-2113 GCA_020627865.1 Saprospiraceae bacterium
GATGTGAATTTATTGTTAACGGTACCGTTGATGAGGATGTTGATGATTGGGAATCTCGTGATTGTACACCTGTTTTTAGGAACAGAGCCGTGGAAATTACAAACATTGTGCTTGGGGAATCTGCTTGGGATGCGGTATTTAACCAAGGAGTTTTTCCCCTAATTCAAGGCCAGCAATATACCGTAAGTTTTACCGCATCGGCTACTGACTATAGAACTATAGGAGTTAAAATTGGGCACAAAGATAGCCTTACTTATTATGGTGGTGAACAGAATATATCTATTTCACCAGTAGAGGAACACTATAGCTTTACCTTTACGATGTATGAGCCATTTACCAGTCGGGGCAGCATTGAGTTTCATGTTGCCTCCAGTACGGCAGCGATAAGGCTTGATAACATTAGTGT
>JAHDGC010000974.1 GCA_020627865.1 Saprospiraceae bacterium
AATATTCCCGAAACCAGGTCTTCTGAATATTTCCCAGCAGATATAGATAAAGGACTCATCGGGCAATCCGTAGACAAACCCGTAGACAATCCGGGCGATAATGTATTCCAAATTACCTTAGACGCGCTCCCGGAAACGGGTAGCAAAATCTGGTTAACCTACGACCTTTACGGCGTAGAAGACCATACCGGAATTTCTCGTAGTATCAATGATGAGCTGGCACAAGGAGGATACTTGGTAAAGCAATCCTACGAGTGGCGGCATCAACGAGAATTGCTGAATGCAAACTGGTTGAAAAATGGTGTGAATAACATCCGTTTCTCCATTCCCGAAAATGTGAATTACAACTACGAAATTCGCAACCTCGGTATTTTGGTAGAATACGATCCGTTGGTATTGGAAACCCCAACAATGGAAGTGCGCGACATCGTTATCAACCAACCGGAAACTTTTAATTACTACGAAAATAAAGCCTACTTCAAAGGTTTTATCACCGGAAAAGATAGCGACAAGGCCAAGATTTATATTGATGGTAAAGAAATCAATACCGTCACAACAGCCTTCGAATGTTTGATAAACAAACCAGAAGGCGCCACCGATTCGTGGGAAGTATTGGCCGTTGCCATGTTCCCCGATGGAAGCACCACAAAAAAAGTAATTACATTCCAACAAGAAGTAGCAGCAGATCATACCAATAATATTGCAGCCTTCAAAGCATTGCGAATGCAAAAATGGATCGGAGCAGATGCTGCGAGCATTAGCCTGAAAGGAGCACAGTTACATTTTCCTGCCGGAGCTATGCCAACTTCAGATATGGTATCCATCACGGCATTGCGTAATGTGGATATTGTTGCCCTAGATCAGGGTATGGTGAATGTTACCCAAAGCCATAGCGGTTATCGCTTTTTGCCACACGGTAGCCAGTTTGAAAAGGCGGTTGAGGTCAGCATGTCTTACGACGAAAGTCAATTGCCCAACGGCTATACCGCACAAGATATTCGCACCTATTATTTTGATGAAACCACCAAACATTGGGTAGCCCTAGAAAGGGTTTCCGTTGACAAAGAAAACAAAAAAATCATTTCCAAGACAACGCACTTTACCGACATGATTAACGGAATCATCAAAGTGCCGGAATCTCCAGAAACAGGAGCCTACACCCCAACTTCGATTAAAGATATAAAAGCTGCCGATCCATCCGCAGCCATTAATACCATAGAACCACCATCCGCTAACCAGATGGGAAGTGCCTCTGTCGGTTATCCGATTGTACTCCCTGCTGGTCGCCAAGGCATGCAACCCCAACTGGGCATCCAGTACAACAGTGAAGGCGGAAACGGCTGGGTCGGTTTAGGCTGGAATTTAGATATTCCCTCCGTTTCCATCGAAACCCGCTGGGGAGTTCCCCGCTACGATGCCGCTTTGGAAACAGAAACTTATACTATTGGCGGCGGACAACTTAGTCCGGTAGCGCACCGTGCAGAGCCTGTTGCAAGAACGGCTGAAAAACAATTCCACCCGAGGGTAGAGGGTTCTTTTAATAAAATTATCCGCCACGGAAACCATCCCAACAACTACTGGTGGGAAGTCACCGACAAAAGCGGTACCCGTCACTTCTATGGTGGTACACCAACCGGAGGCGTAGAAGCAAACTCCGTCCTCACCGACGGCAACGGCAACATCGCCCACTGGGCACTGGTAGAAACCCGCGACCTGAACGGCAACTTCACCCGATACCATTGTACGAAAGTAGAAGATGTTGGATTAAACGGCGGAACAGTTCCCGGCTACCAACTCTACGTGGAAAGCATCACCTACACGGGACATGGCAGTACAGAAGGTAAATACAGTGTTGTATTCACTCGTGATCGGGAACTGGGCGAGGCGAAAAGGCCGGATGTTTCCATCAACGCAAGACTGGGTTTCAAACAAGTAACGGCAGATTTGTTGCGCAAGATTGAGGTGCAATTTAATGGTGTCAATATCCGCCACTATGAATTGAATTATATCGAGGGTGCATTTCACAAAACCTTGTTGCAAAGTGTTTCCGAGTTTGATGCTGCGGGGAATTTGTTCCATACGCATGATTTTGAGTATTATGATGATGTGCG
>JAHDGC010000110.1 GCA_020627865.1 Saprospiraceae bacterium
CCCCCCCCCCCCCCCCCCCCCCCCCCCCCCCCCCCCCCCCCCCCCCCCCCACTCCTTTATGCTTCTCCTGTTTTTTGTGATATTTTACTATCTTTGCCAGTATATTGTCAAATTTATAGTATACTACTATGAAGCATAAAATGGTCGCAAAGATTGAGAATGACTTTATCTTTAAAGCGCATTACTCTTTATCTTCCATAGAGCAGAAAATTGTACTCTACTTGGTCAGCCGTATAGACCCCCAAAAAAATGGAGCGTTTGACAAGCAGGTGGTGCCCATAAAGCACCTTGAAAAGATACTATGGAGCGGGCAAAAGAAGATGGGTGATCCGTACCGATATATGAAAGAAGTAGTCGAAAACCTAATCGACCGGAAAATATACTTCAGGCATGAAATCATCATCAATAATGAAAAAATATATGGCGGTGTCATCAACTGGTTTCAATCCATCCTAGTGAAGGATACCCCAGAAGGCATCGGTATCGAGTTTATGTTCTCCGAAAGGATGAAGCCCTTTTTATTAGAACTCAATAAATATGTCAGGCTGAATGCGATGGAAGTCATGGACATGAGGGGCAAGCATGCCATCCGGCTGTATCAGGTATTTAAAGCGGAGCGGGAGCGAACCAGAAAGTTTAAAAATGTAAGCACGGTAACGTATGATTTGGAGGAACTGAAGGCCATTCTAGATGTATCCGGCAAGTACAAGGTTTTAAAAGATTTCAGGCGCTATGTTCTGGAATCCGTCGTGAAGGAAATAGAAACCTGTAGCAATGAAATATCCATCTCCTACTCGTATATAAAAACACGCCGCAAGGTAACGGGTATCGAGTTTTCCATTTATGATAAAAAAAGTGTCGAGCTAATAGCACCCGAATTACCAAAGACAAAGGAGGGGGAAGAGAATTATGTGCCGGACAAAAGTGATCTAGACAAGCTCACTTTTGCGCAAAGCAAAGCTTATCAATTGTTACTGGATTTTGGTGTATACGGCGGCATCGCCTACAAGCAAATTTTACCGACCATCAAGGGAGTCAATATGGAGGGCTTTGAAGACCTATTCGTAGAGCAAGCGATTCAACTTTTTAGGAGAAAGGAAAAGGGTAAGAAAGATGACAAAAAATCGACAGGCACTTTCGTGAACTGGTGGACAAAAAAGAAGGTCTTCGATATTTCCGGCGATGTATTTTTTCAGATTTCTGACAAGGTGCACGCGGCGAAGAAGCGGCTGGGGCAGGAGCGGTTGGATAATCGGGCTGTGGCTAAGGATATGACCAAGGGTGCATTTGAGCAGTGGTATAAAGAAAATCAGGGATCAGAAAAGGAAGGGGAACAATAAAATGGATTAATTCTTTGTTTTTCCCTTCCCTTTCTTCAGCCGATTCCGTTCAGGTTCCTGAAAAGGAATGGTATCCAGCAAATTCCGCATCTCATCAACATTATCCGTCAACTTGGAAATATGCCACTTCAGGTTTTTGCGCTGGAACTCCTGCTCCATCAGAACCTGAAAAGCCTTGATCATATAAACCTTGAAGGCAGCCGATAACCAGCCACAAAACTCTAGGGCCAAATCCCTATGGGCATAAGTACCACCATAACGACCCGACTTCGAGGTCATGCAAATAATCCCCGTTTCTTCGATCAATCTTTGCGGGGTTGCCGTATACCGATTTTCCTGATACTTCATTTTAAAGTTACCAAAATGGGCAACTTTAAAATCGGGGTTGTTCAGTTGCTCCCAAGTTTCGATAAATAAAAGCGTATCCTTATTCTGAAGCCATTTGATGATCAAAAATTTTGCATTCGGCGAATCTTGTTGCTTCGCAATATCCGTCAATGAAACATAATCATTATCGTTAATGGCCTGCAAGCGGATTTGTAAGCCCTGTACCTCTATTTTTTTAGATGCCATGTAATAGTGTTATCATGAAGGTTTGAACAACTGATTACAAAAGTACAGAAAGTGTTGCACATGGAATATGATTCCTACAAATAAAAGTATTTGTGATATGATCGATGGCTCATGATGTAAAATTTTAGTGTAGTTGGGATCATTAATATTGAAAAAATATTTCCCAATATGCTCTTAAAAGGGATGGGGGAGGGGAGTCGTGTTTTACACTTATTCCCAAACAAACTTCCGCTTAGGATCTGCCGGATCAATAGATTCTGGGTTATTATCAATATGGGTGACCTGAATATCTTTGCGGTCAAACTTCAGGACCTTTATTTCTGTACGACGGTTGCGTTGGTGATCTTCTTCAGAACATTCTACATAATTCGCACAATGATTTTTCAGTTGTCGTTCGCCATATCCCTTGGCAACAAGGCGTCTTCGATCAATTCCCTTTGAGATAATATAATCTACAGCTGCCTTAGCTCGGTTCTGGGAAAGTGTTTCGTTGTAGGCATGAGTGGCCCTAGCATCGGTATGGGATGACAATTCTATAACTAGACTTGGATATACGGTCAACAGCTCGATAACATGATCCAATTCGTCTTTGGCATCCTCTCGAATATAGTATTGGTCAAAATCGTAGTAGATATTCTCTAATTCTATCACGGCACCCTCTTCTAGTTTTACGCCAGCAAATGTCCCTTCCAGTTTTATGCCAGCAAATGTCTCTTTCAGTTGCGCTACATCATTGTCCAGTAAGAGTACTGTTGAGATGGTGGTACCCATTTTACAATTATCCCCGATGGTGTTTTCTTGGCTTGCACCATCTGAAAAACTATTTTTTGATGCCTTAAAGAGGTAATCACATCCACAGGGAATACATGGGAATTTGAAATAACCATCCTTGTCAGAAGTCACGACAACATCATCTCCCGTGCAGAGATTGGTCATGGTAACTGTAGCCCCCGAAATTTCGTTTCCATATTTTTTATGTTTGACAACCCCGTCCAGATTCATACAGTCCATCATCTCTAGCGGGACACAAAATTCATGAAACTTCAGCCCCTTAAAACTTGCCCCATCAACTTCTGCTTTACCAACCTGATAGCCATCTTTAGTTGCTACTAAAAGATACTTTCGGTCTTTTTTCAGGTAAGCTTGGAAAATACCTTCTTCATTTGTCGTAAATGTTTTGACCACATCATTTTCAGAGATGTCAAGCCCTCTTTGCTTAAACTTTAGAACATACTCATTCTGCAGGTTTGTTTGCTCCAAGGTCATCACCATATCTTCCGTATTGATGCCGTTGGTCGATTGGTTGTCAAACTGTTCCACGATTTCAACTTCTACATCACTTAAGCGCTTATCTGTTCCGGCTTCATAAGCACAAATCTGTACTTTGGTTGGCATGCTCTTGGGCATCAAGAAGCTATAGATGTCATCTTGTCCGGCACCATTTCTACGGGCAGAAGTTAGGTAGCCCTCTGTTTTAAGTAGGTTGAAGACTAGGCCAAAATCATCCTTTTTGGAGTTGAAAGGTGTACCGACATTTTCAACAGCAGACCAAGTTTCCCCGTCGGCAGAAGTTGTTGAAAAAATATCTAAACCTCCGAGTCCTCCCCAGCCATTGGAAGCATAGTAAAGTGTGCCATCATCATGCATCCAGGGGAAGACTTCATTCCCGGGTGTGTTGATCGTTTTGCCCATATTAACGGGTTCACCCCATGATCCATTTTCGAAGGTAGAAACATATAAATCCATCCCTCCTAAACCACCTGGCCGATCTGAAGAGAAATAAAGTTTAGTACCATCAGGAGACAAAGCCGGGTGGGCTTCTTCGTGTTCGACGGTGTTGAAAGGCAGCTCCGTCGGGGTACTCCAGCTATCTCCATCTTTGAACGCAGAATATATCTGGAGCTTCATGGTACCGTCGCTGCTATTCCTTCTGGTTTCGTTAATATAATCGTTTCGGGTAAAAAATATTCTTTCTCCGTTTTTGGCAAAACAAACGGGACCTTCATGATATATCGTGGTTAAATCTAGTGAAAATTCTACCGCATTATTCAAGTTCCCGTCATCATTTCTTTCGGCATAGAATAGTGCCATAAAATTATCGTCAATCCAGATGTCTTTCGCATTTTCACTCATCGTGCTTTGTGCTCCTCTGGTAGAGACGAAGATAATCCCATTCTTATAATAAGCCGGACTAAATTCGAGTTTGTCGGTATTGATTAGGGATTCATTTTTTATTTGGATTTCGGTATGTTGTAACTGCTCCATTTTATCAATAGCTTCTGCTAGGAGCCGTCCACGTTGGTCTGCACCTTCTTTGGCACCCACCTTTTCGTCATATTGCAGATAGTACTGTTTAGCTATATCAAATTTTCCATTACTTTGAAGTGCTTGCGCATAATGGAACAGGTGCTGTGGGTCTTTTGTTTTATGAATAAATTGACTATACCAGAATTCGGCATTTTCCGTATCGTGATTAAGCCTGTAAGCATTGGCAATCTTGGCCATCTCTTCTACGCTAACATTTTGCTTGCCTTGATAGAGCGGAATAGAAGCCTTATAGCCATAGTCTTTATATATTTGATCCGCTGACTTTCTGTCTTCAGACTGAGCTTGTGTGGGATTGATTAGTAAGCCGATAGACAACACTAATATTGAAAATATTCTTTTGAAACTCATATTATAAAGGTACATTAGATTTGAATTTGGGTTACTTGAAATTCTTATGATATTATACCAAACGGCTAGCTTAACAGTGACCTGCCTGCGTGCCCGCATGAACAGGCAGGTTTTCCTTTAACCATTAAGGCATTAAGAAAATTAAGTAAACAACTTACTCCTTCTTAATGGCCTTAATTCCTTAATGGTTAGCAATATTGCATGTTCTATATTTTCATTGTTCAATAAGCCTTTTAGTATATTTTAGTTCTCTTAGAAAAAGCGAGGATTGGTCAGGCGTTTTTTATCTTTTTCTTTTTTCTTAGATTTAAAGCAATAATCCAATTGTATTTCAATTGATCCAGAGCTATGATTTTGAAGTTTGGATAGGGTATAATCATAGGCGGCACCAACCCTGAACAGTGGCGTTACTTGGTATTGAACGAGTAAATCTAAAGATTCACCTATGCCCCTAGTTGAATCGCCTCCTAGGCGGTAGCTCAATCCAACCCAGAATCTATCCATAAAAATAGCGGTAGCGTTGAGGTCAATATCGAAAGGGCTGTTCTGAACAAATTTCATCAGTACTGCCGGTTTGAGTTTTACAGACTTACTGAGGTTAAAAATAAAGCCCCCCATCAAATAAAAATGTCGCCTAACCCTTCCATAATTTTCAGTATTTGATACACTATAGGATAGATCATTCTTGATGATATTCGGTAAGGATAGCCCCACATAAAAATTATCGGCATCGTAGTATGCCCCTACTCCAAAATTGGGCATTATCCTGACGGTATTTTCTGAAGGAATTTCACCATCCCCAGAATGTGTAGTATCCAGGTTTTGCCAGTTAATTCGATAGGAGCGGATGGTTCCCCTTGTGCCAATGGCAAGGTTCCCTTTTTTCATTTTAAGCCGATAGGCATATATCAAACTCGCCGTACTACTATTGGTAGGGCCAATCCGGTCATGGGCTAATGAGATGCCTAAACCTACTCTTTCAGAAAAGGCAGGTAGGTGGAAATTCAGGACTTGACTCGATGGTGCCCCGTCAAAGCCCATCCATTGCGTTCGGTGGATACAAGAGATGCAAGGAAGCCCATTACTACCAGCATAACCTGGGTTAAGGGCAAGTTTGTTATACATAAATTGGGTATATTGGGCTTCTTGTTGTGCATGTGCTCCGAGTACAAAGCAGAGCAAGCTTGCGACTAATAAAATTCTTCTCATTACTTTCCTTATTTTATGAACTTGGTTCTAAATCCTCCTGAAAATGTACTAACCTAGGTAAATTAAGCAGGTAGAACAAGTCTTGATATGCTTAAAAAATAGAGGAAGGATGCCTGAAGACACATCCTCCCTCTGTTGATTTTCAACGATTATCGATGTATGAAAACATACCCTTTTAATACGGTGTCATTTCCGTCATTTACCTTGAGTACGTAGAAGTAAGTCCCTACAGGAACATCTTCGTCATTGTAAGTACCACCCCAATCATTCTGGTAGTCTTCATCGTGGAAAACTTCATCTCCCCATCTATTGTAAACACATAGTACGCTGCCAGAGTAATTTTGAAGGCAAGGGACAATAAATGTATCGTTGATTTTATCCTTATTCGGTGTAATAACTTCTGGTGCATTACAGTCTGCATCGGTTCCGATATCTATCCGAACTACAGCTTCTGCACATTGCTCCGGGCAATTGGCATTACAAATAAGGTAACGGAAGTAATCGGTTCCTGTAAAGCCCTCTTTCGGTGTATAGACAAACTCCCCAGTGTGGTCTATCGTCAATCTACCATTAGAGACTTGCGACAATATTTCTATGGTGAAAGTATCTGTGTTGGTAGCATCATTTAATATGATGTTGTCTGTAACTGCAATGTTAAGCGGGGTCGTATAACGGTCGTTTTCTGCAACAGGGCCGGTTTGATAATTTACCGTCAAGGTATCTTGCGCAGTAATACCACATGCCCCACTATGAATTGACCATATAAACTCGTTTTCCCCGACTTCCAAATCTGTAATACTCGTATTTGACTCGTTCGGCGTTACAATTTTACCTGAAGAGGAATCATCTACTTTACTCCATTGGCCATTCCATATCACAACTGGAGATGCGGATATGTCTGCAAAGTCTTCGCAAACATATATATCTTCTCCTGCATAGGCCTCATCTGGTGATGGTACATGGATGGTTACTTCCGAATATGCATCTTCGCCCGAAGCAGACAGTGCAGCAGGATCACTATCACAACCATTAACAGTTGATATGACGTAATAAGTACTGGCATGTTCTGCGGCTACATCTGTCATGATGATTTCTGGCCCAGACCCCATAAAGGTGCTGCTCAATGAATCGAACCACTCATAACTCGCTTCAGGATCAATTATACCTACGCTTAAAGCCAAGTCATCACCAGCACAAACAGGCCCATTATTGATTGCAATTGGCACTTCGGGGGTAGGCTGTATATAAGCTGCGGTGCTGCCCAATTCTGAAGCACATCCCCCTCTAGTGACGGAGACTAGATACAAGCCTTGATCCATAATATCAACATCTTCGATAATGGGGTTATGTTCTGTTGCGGTAAATCCATTAGGGCCAAACCATTCGTATGTGGCTCCTGGAATAAGGGTTGTTTCTAACTGGACTTGTCCTCCTACACAAGCCGGGCTTGCTTCTGCTGTGTTATTGAAGACCATCGGTGTTGGCGGTATGGCATTCATGACAATGGTTGTAGGAGCGCTAACCAGCGATATACAACCGTCTACATTTACGGTCAGGATGTAATCCCCAGTCTCTGCACTTGACAAGTTCGGTATCGTAGGATTCTGTTCGGTAGAGATAAATCCGTTTGGTCCAACCCAACTATAAGTTGCCGAAATTCCCGAAGGCACATCACTACCAAATAATTGGATCATCTCTCCTTGGCAAACGGGGCCATTATTGGAAGCGGTTGGTGTTTCCGGAATGGAGGTGACAAAGACATGAGTAGAAACCGGCTGTGAAGGACAAGTGGCCGTTGGTGTTGTTACTACCAAAGTGTACGTACCTTCATCAAAACCATCTGCATCAGCAATGACAGGATCCTCGACGAAAGCCGTAAACCCGTTTGGCCCTGTCCAGTAATAGCTTCCACCAGGAACGGTTGGTGCTTCTAGCTGGATCAATGCTCCTTCGCAATAAGGCCCTGTATTGGAGACCGCACTTATGAACGGTTCTGCAATAACATCAACCACTGTAGATGCTGCCAATATAGGTTCACAAGTTAAAAGATCAACGGTTAAGTAGAAGGTATGTGACCCTGCCGTGAGTCCAGTAATAATTGGATTCTGCTCTGTAGAGATCAGCGTAGCATTGGTTGCTGGTGACGCGTATGGATCATTGTCATACCATCTGTAGGAGGCATTCGGTATCGGATCGGCAAAGAGTTGTACAGATTCCTCTGAACAAACCGGGCCGTTATTGTTAGCAATCGGCTGGGGTGGAACGGGGTTGATCGCCAACTGCTGTGCAATAGAAGGCTGGGATACGCAACCCGTTGGACTTACTGCCTGTACCATCCAAGTTCCAGATTCGTAAAATGTAGGATTGTCCGACATGGTTATGGTCGTGCTTGGATCATTTGTCCAGATTGGATTATCCAGATCTTCAAGGTTTCCAAAGTAACCATCGGCTGAATTTGAAGGTGACACCCACTGGTAAGAATAGGATGGATCTCCAAATGCAGTTAAGACAATATCTCGTCCCTCGCAAAGTGCATTCTCCATAACTAAGATGGGCACTTCCGGCAACTCTTCTACACTAACGGTAACACTTGATGGCGAAGCACTACAACCATTGTTATCTACAACCAAGGAGTAGACACCGGCATGCAAGTTATTCGCATCCGTGATTACCGGAGGAATCTGCTGGTTAGAAGTATAACCATTTGGCCCTGTCCATTGATAATGCTCTGCAACGGTACTTGTGGTTAGTATAATGTCACCACCTTCGCAGGCATCCGTAGCAGAAATTACTGCCGAAGCAGGTTGTGGTGTTACGGTTATATAACGCTCCGGAGATGCTAAGGAAGTGCAACCATCTACGGTTACAAATACTTTGTACATTCCCTCATTTTCGTTGGTTACACCAAGGAGCGTTAATCCAGTAATGTTTGTCGTCGTTATAGTAGCATCGTTGAAAACCCAAGTATATTCCACTTCAGTTCCTTCATATACTGTTGTTTCCAGCACGATATTATCACCCTCACAAAGATTATTGTCTGCGATATTGATAGCAGGTGCTGTAGGAATATTGGTGATATCAAGCACAGTTGATTGTGCGATAGAACAACCATTTATATCCGTAACGGTTACGGTATACGAACCTGATTCATCAGCACTCGCATTCGGAATCACTGGATTCAAATCTACAGAGGTAAAACCATTTGGCCCTGTCCATAAAACATCATAAATTCCACTTCCATCTGCTACTGTAGTCGTCAGCCCTACGTTTGTACCAACCGGAATACACTCTGTATTATCATTGGCTATTACAACTTGCGGCATCTCATGGACTACTACTGGGTAAGGCGTAGCATTCAGTACACAATTGTTATCTACAATGACTTCTACACTATAATCTCCCGCATCTGCTTCCAGTATTGGATTGATCGTAATTTCATTGGTTCCAAGCCCTGAGATATTACTTCCACTTCCGGGATAACTCCACTCATAGGTTACGTTTGCGCCTTGGTATTGCGCAACGGTCAATACGACGGACTCTCCGCTACAAAGCGAACCTGTTCCTGTGATATGTGGTTGCACTAAATCATCTAAAATTCCCTGAACGTCTAACACTGCACTTGCAGTACAACCATTTTCGTCTATAATCTCCACCCTATAACTTCCATTAGCGGCAGTTGTGGCATCTGCAATCATGGGGCTTTCTATGAATGCGACAAATCCATCTGGGCCAGTCCAGGAAATACTTGTGACTGCTCCTAGTGGGGCGTTTATTCCAGCATCTAGGCTTAAATCACTTGGGCTACAATCTGAATTCAGTTGATAAGAAGCTACAGGATTTAGCGTTGGGGCAAGTGGATCGCAAATATCACTCGGATTAGAATCATTGCTGACTTCCTCGCCATTGCTAATACCATCGTTATCACAATCTAGCGCATTCCATGTAGCGGTATTTGCTACGGTAACGTTGGCTTGATTGAATTCACATGGCGCACTAGGATTGGTATTGTCCAATACTTCTTGCCCGTTGGTTACACCATCTCCATCACAATCTAGGTTGTTCCATGCTGGAGTGACCGTCGTTAAAGTCTGATTCACGATATTGTAACTGCAAGGATCAACCGGGTCAGTACCATCAATGGTTTCAATTTCATTAATCACACCATCTCCATCGCAATCCAAAGCATTCCATTGATCGGAAACCTCAGCGATGACCTGACTGCTGGCCACATAATCACAAGGATCCATTGGGTCAGTACCATCAATGGTTTCGATTTCATTAATCACACCATCTCCGTCACAATCCAATAAGGCCCATCCTGATGTTTGTGGGAGCGTAATGTTGGCAGGAATGTAATCACAAGGATCTAGTGGATCAGTGCCGTCTACAATTTCATCACCATTGGCTACACCATCTTCATCACAATCTAGAGCATTCCATGCTGATGTTTGTGTAAGTGTAATACTACTCGGGATATAATCACAAGGATCAATTGGGTCGGTACCATCTATAATTTCCTGACCATTAGTAACCCCGTTACCATCGCAATCCAAGTTGTTCCATTCCTCCGTTACTGTAGCAAGATCTTGGCTTGCGGGGTTGTAATCACATGGATCTAGATGATCGGTACCATCAGCTGCTTCGTCGATGTTGAGTACACCATCCCCATCACAATCTTCAAATGGAACAGCTTCCACATTTGAATCACAAGGATCTGTAGAACAACCGGTAGTGATGCAGTATAACGTTAAATCTCTATTGCCATCGTAAGGCCGAGAATCAAATTCTACCTCAATTTTCGAGACATCGGTAAAATCAGCACCTCCAGCCATAGCTGTAAATTCACTGAATAATACTTTGTGAATCCCCAAACCTGTACTGCCAGGAACAGGAAGGCGATACGTAGAGTAGTCTGTTGGGCCTGTATATACCCGTATGTCCAGATGTGCATCTAAGTCTGCCTTCAAGGCGATGTCTAAGGCTGCTTTTGTACCACCTGCTGTCAAATCGGTTGTTACAAAATTATCGTAAGTAATGACAAAACCTCCCCTTACTGGCCCTCCTTCAACATACCGGAATACTTGGCTCAAAGCGTCACCATGTGTGTATATATTATAATCCGGATCAGCGAGATAATTAAAGGTTTCTACAACTCTTCTTCCGCCAATAATTTGTGTGCCAAAATCCGTAGTCGCCACAGAGTCAACGGTACTTAAGCTTTGGAAAGGACTCGGGTTTACAAATGCATCAATGATGCCTGGGTCACCACATTCACTTACGATAACCGTTACATGGCCAAGATCAGATGTCCCTTGCATATTGGTAACACTGTAAGTGAATACATCTATACCGTGAAATCCTTCATTCGGAGTATAGATAATACTATCTCCATTAATGACATCTACAGTACCGTTCATGGGTTCATACATGACCTCTGTTGATAAACTTGATCCTGTGGGATCATTATCGTTACTCTGTATATTTATGGTAATAGGTTCTCCCATTACAGTAATCGCCTTATCGTCCCGTGCTACAGGTGGTGCATCACAACAAGTCGTTGCGATATTAAATACCTGCATATCAAGATCTCCGGTTGTACCAGTGGTGTTCACTATAAATTTAATCGCACCGACGTTGGAAAAGTCTGCACCGGAACCACTCATTACACTAAAGTCCGCAAATGGTATGGTATACCCGTAAGCTGAATTCAATGAATTTACTTCAAATTCATAGTAAGAAATATTAGACCCATCAGTATATACTTCAAACCGAACGGTAAAGTCTAGATCTGATTGTAAGGATAGTATAAATTGGTCTACTGCACCGTTACCGCTAAGGTCAATACCTCCTAAACCAGTTGGGTTGAACAACTGCGCATCTCCATCAGTACCATCATACATCAATTCAAAACCTCCTCTTACCTCTCCTCCTTCAGAATAGGAGAAGAAGCCTGATGCTCCTGCTCCAACGGTATATACATCAGATGGCGGATCTTGTACCGTCAAGAAAGATCTGATATCTCTTTCTCCTCCAAGGATGCTGCCGTCAGTAGTGGCCACTGTTACATAACTAGACCCGGTAGTAGTCAAGTTAGAAACCGAGTTACTTATCGTGAAATTATCAATGACTCTTGAAATACTAGCACAATCACATCCCATAAGTTCTACCGCAGTCGTATCCGTTGTGCTACCATTCATTGCAATCATGTCGTAAGTCATTCCATCGGGGTAAACAACGAAGCTTACTTCATATGGAGAAACGGCTCCTGAACTGGCAGGAATGATTTGGGTTTGCCCCATAAAGCTAACTTCAATGTCTGTGGATATGCCAATCCAACTATATTCCGTCGTAACTTCAATCGCTGAATTTTCACAATCTACAGGAGTACAATCAATGCTAACTATACTATTAATTTCAGGGATAATAATGACTTCTGTAGGGTCAAAATCATCACTTGCAGGATCATCATCATGTAAGTCTCCATTATCTATATCTGCTATGACATCATCGCTATCCATTTCTGGTGTTGTACCTGCATTATCGTTTGGCGTACTATCTATATCTGGTGCATTTTCACTACTACCTTGCTCATCAGTTGCAAATGAAATCTCTGCATTATTAATCAAACTTGTCCCTGTGTATAAAGGATCAATGATGAATGCAATAGAAGTTGTTATAGAATCTCCTGGATTAAGCATATCAATTGCCGTATTCATAATAGCGGTAGATCCGACTTGCGTCCAATCCGTATCGTTCAGAATCAATCCATCAGGAATGTAATTATTGATTTCGATATCATATGCAGTTAAAGTTCCTTGATTGTAAACTGTAATATCATAAATCACCTCATCTCCTGGTTGATGAGGAGCAGTTGTATTTGGATTAATTGATTGTATCAATGCCAAATCGAAAATCTGTGTTATGGGTACTTGAGCAAAATCGTGATCGTCTTCATCTCCTCCGGTATTATCAATAACATTATCCCCTCCTATGATATCTTCATTGATAGTATCAGGATCGGAATCAATATCTACAGTATTCACACCACTGTCGTCGGTGTCAGTAGCATAAGTAATCTCTGCTATATTCAAAATCGTACTATCTTGAAAATCAGGATCGATAGTAAGCGTAATAGATATCGTACTGTCAGATGAATTAGCAAGTATATTTTCAATCGGTGTAATCAGGTTGACGATACCATCTCCATCTAAATCATCCCAGTTGGGATCATTGAGTGTAGTCCCTGGTGGTAGATAGTTTGCAATGCTAATATCATATGCATCAAGTGTACCTTGATTGGTAACAATAATGTTAAAGGTAATATCATCCCCTGGGAAAAACGTCAATGGTGAATTCGGATCAAGCTCCACGATAAGGGCAAGATCGAATGCTTGTCCCACCATGATAAGAGCTGGGTCATGGTCATCTTCATCGCCTCCAGTATTACCGTCTTGGTCGATGATATTATCATCGGCGAGGTCATCAGTTTCCCCCGGTTGGTTGAAGTTGGTGTTATCCGGATTGGAATCTTGGTCTG
>JAHDGC010000111.1 GCA_020627865.1 Saprospiraceae bacterium
TCCTTCCCACAAGAAGTCATAAAAACAGAAACGGCAAACAAAGCCAACAGACTAAAAAGTCCGAATCTTAAATTTAAATTTTTCATAATTGTTTGTTTAAAAAAGTTTAATAATATTTTTAATGTAGGCCATAAAATGTCACCCCTGATCGCTAGTCACAATCAGAAAACAACAATATTTTTACATAATTTTTATTTCTCTTGAATTTTGGTTTTACAAGCCTCTACAGCTTTTCATAACAATTAAATTACTAACACAAACTTACAACAATCTTTGCACTAAAATCGTCGTAATGAGTATCCTGCTGAAGCTAGTGATTATTTGACAACACAGATGGGAACAGCTTCAAAGAAGCTGCCTATTTTCGGCAGCTTCTAAGAAAAACGCTGAAGTACAGCAGCTTTATATTTTCTGGAAATCGGGATAGAAATTTCTCCCAAAAGCATCAGGCTAAAACCGCCTTTGGTAATCAACTTCCGGACATAATTGGTATTCACCAAATACGATTGGTGTACCCGCATGAACATGGCAGAATTTATTTTATGTGCTATAAATTTCAAGGGTTTGGAAACGACAATCTTACTTTGATCTAATAAGTAAATGGTGGCATAATTCCCATCAGCTTGACAATATAAAATTTGTTCTATAGGAATGATTTCGTATCCTTGAGAGAACGCGAAGGAAATGGTGCTGGTAGAGTCTTTTGTTTTAATCATGGTTTCTGATCTTGAAATCAATTTACACGCCCCTTATTTCCCAATCCCACATAACCTGCCCAATAATAGGGATGAGCGGTAAGCCTGCGGGTTCTCATCGGAGCATTATTTTGTTCTTCTTCTAGATATTTAAGTTTCGCCTGTTGTAAAGCAACTTCTTTGGACAAACCTTTCGACAAACCTTCATAAAAGGATGCCATGATCTTAGCACTAGAAGAATCGTTTACGCGCCAAAGGGTCATTACAAGAGCCGGACATCCTGCATAGCTAAATGCCCGGGAAAGACTCATCAACCCTTCCCCTTTTTGGTGTTTTCCATGACCCGTTTCACAAGCGCTTAAAACCACTAATCGGATGTTGAGCATAAGATTATATATCTCATACGAATGCAGTTTGTTATCTTCTAAGGTATCATTCTTTTCTACACTGAAGTGGATCAGTGCATTTGTATTCAAACTATCTTTTAAGACTTCTCCATGACTACTGATATGGAGTATTGCATAATCTCCTACAGCAGCCTGTTTTTTAAAAATACTTTCTGTAGCATTCTCTTTTGAATAATAGTACCCATCAAAATATTTTGCGATAGCTTTGATTTCATCCCAACTACCCGGAAGCGGAGTTGAACTACTTCTTTGACATATCGACTCCAGCTCTCCCGCTCGGGTCTGTTCTGCAAAAGGCGCGAATGCTAACACCTCTACTTTGCCCTCATGCTGCTTTTTCGCTTTCATCATTCGCAAAGCCAGTGTGCTAGAATAATTGTAATTAATACTATAGTATTTCACGAGATAAGGCAAATGAGCAAAGCTGTAATTAACCTGCCTGTTCTCAATGCTGTCTATATTGGGTTCCTCTATTAAGAGCACTTCAAAAGGGAGATAATTCAAAACCCCATCAGCAATAATATGCAGTTGAGTAATCGCAGTATCTAGGTCGGATAAAATTGGATGTAGCAACAGTCGATAATACTGATGAGCTGTGTTTTTATAATTGCTAAATATTTTCGAAAAAGAAATGTTAGGTATACTGTTAATTTGTTCAATAAAGTTGCCTATGCTCTCCTTAAAATCGCTAGGGAGCATAATGCTTTTATAAAAAACACTATCTTTCGTAAGCGTAAAGACCCATATCATTTTATCGCTGACAACATATTCTATAAGTGCAGATTGTGAATCCAATAGTTCATTTTGGACACTGTCGATATTCGCCAGATCGGTCTTGTACTTCAATTCATAATATTTGGGATATTCTCGTTCTAACTGTTGAACAAATGCTTCCCACGCTCGGTTAGCCTTGAATAGACAGTTTTGGTTCTCCGCCATTTTTGTAGAATCATTTCTTGCCTCCAGAACCTGTTGTTGATAAAAAGATTGATTAATTTTCAACGCCCGCTCTCTCTCAGAAAGCGAATCGGGAATACCTGAAAATTGTCGAGCGGCTGTTTCTTGGAGTGCATAAGAGAGTACGGTTGCTTTTCCTTTTTCTGCGAATTTAAAAGCGATATCCAAATATTTTCTCTCTTTTGTAGCTTCAAATACTTCCAAACATACTGGGATCGCACGGGTATAGATTTCTTCAGATTTTCCTCCTAAATCTAAACGAGCATTTTCAGAGGCATAACTCTTGCGGATCATTCCTAACAATTCAGATGCAAGAGCATATGTTTCAATAGCCAGTTTGAGACGCTGTAGTTCCATTTTGGATCGACCTCTTTTGCTTATAAGTGCGTTCGCCTTTAATTGTAAAGATCGAAGCAATAGTAATCTATCCGAGACATTCACATTTAGGTCAGGATTTTCATTTATAAGTTCGCTTTTAAAATCTGGAATATTAGCGATTATTGCTTTTTGATAATAGCGCAGGGCTTTATCATAACTCCCCTCTCTATTGTGAATAAGGCCAATTTGGTTATAGCTAAAAGCAACATTGGGATGCTGTTCGCCAAAGCACTTTAGCCCTATACCTAGTGCTTTTTGACTATACTCCAAAGCTTTTTCATTATTGCCTTTTATATAGTATACATTACTCGTATTATTATAGCTAATAAGCACATTGGGATGATCCTCTCCAAAGTGCCTCAATCTTATTCTTAATGCTTTTTTACAATATTCTAATGCTTGATCAGTATCACCTTTATCATTGTAAACCAAACCGATATTATTATAGCTAGCAGCTACATCGGGATGCTGTCGACCAAGTTGTTTTAACCTTATACGCAGTGCCCTTTGATGATATGCTAAAGCTTTGTTATCATTATCTTTATTGCTGTAAACTAGGCCAATATTATTATAACTCGCAGCCACACCGGGGTGTTCCTCGCCGAACTGATTCAACCTTATACGCAATGCCTTTTGATGATATCCTAAAGCTTTGTTACTATCTCTTTTTTTATTGTAAATAGCACCAATATTATTATAGCTAGCAGCTACATTGGGATGCTCCTCGCCAAGGAGCATTCGTCTTACGCTCAATGCTTTTTTATAGTA
This sequence comes from Saprospiraceae bacterium, assembly GCA_020627865.1. Lineage (GTDB taxonomy): Bacteria > Bacteroidota > Bacteroidia > Chitinophagales > Saprospiraceae > JAHDGC01. The sequence goes on from JAHDGC010000111.1 coordinate 3,206, forward strand.
TTTTAGGGCATTGTCACTATCTCCTTTTTTATTGTAAATGAAACCAATATTATTATAATTATCTGCTACATCTAAATGTTGTTCGCCAGACAATGCTAGCCTGATCTCTAACGCCTTTTGATAAGCTTCCAAAGCTCTACCAATATCGCTTTTCTTATTGTAAATGAAGCCAATATCATTATAATTATCAGCCACATTGGGATGCTGTTTGCCAAAGTATTGTAGTCTTATCTGCAAGGCCTTCTGATAGTATTCCAGCGCTTTATTACTATCTCCTTTTTTGTCGTAAACAGCACCTATATTATTGTAACTCGCGGCCACACTAGGATGCTGTTCGCCAAACAACCTTAGCCTTATGTTCAACGCTTTTTGATGATACCCCAAAGCCCTTCTACTATCCCCTTTTTTGTCGTAAACAGCACCTATATTATTGTAACTCGCGGCCACACTAGGATGCTGTTCATCAAACAATCTTAGCCTTATATTCAACGCTTTTTGATGATACCCCAAAGCCCTTCTACTATCCCCTCTTTTGTCGTAAACGGCACCTATGTTATTATAACTCGCGGCCACCTCAGGATGGTCTGTCCCAAATCGTTCCAACCTTATTCTCATTGCTTTCTGATAATACATCAAAGCATTACTATAATCCCTTTTTCTATTGTAAACAATACCAATATTATTGTAGACCACTGCCACATTAGGATGGTTTTTCCCCAAACACTTTAGCCTTATGTTTACCGCCTTTTCATAATACATCAAAGCATTATCATAATCTCTTTTTTTATTGTAAACAACACCAATATTATTATAACTCGTGCCTACATCAGGATGGTCTTCCCCTAAACACCTTAGCCTTATGGCTACTGCTTTTCCATAAAACTCTAAAGCCTTTTCATAATTGGCTTTATCATTATAAATAACACCAATATTATTATAGCTAGCAGCTACAAAGGGATGCTGTTCTCCGGAAGACACCAGTCTTGTGTTCAGTGACTTATGATAATACTCCAAAGCTTTTTTGTAATTCCCTTTTCTATAAAAAACACTCCCGATATTATTATAACTTTTAACCACAGATGGATGCTGTTCCCCTAGTGTCATCAGCTTTATATTTAACGATTTATGATGATAACCTAAGGCTTTTTCACAATTGCCTTTACGGTCATAAATAAGCCCCATAACATTATAATTATCGGCTATATTAGGATGATCCTTCCCTGATAATATTAGTCTTATATTCAATGATTTATGGCTATACTCCATAGCCTTTTCATAATTGCCTTCATAAAAATAAACAACACTAATACCATACAAACTCTTGGCCACCTCTTGGTGCAAAGTATCGAAATGTAAAAGTCCGCTTTCTAAAGCTTCCTGAAATATAAAAAAAGCATCATCATATTTTCCTTTTTTTCTCAAACACTTTCCCGCATGGTTTTTACAATAAACAAAACGTTTCCATGCGCTCGCTTTTTCAAAATTCGCAGCAGCAGCCTTGTAGTTAAAAACAGCACTATCATATTGAAGTGAATCAGCAAATAACTTTGCCTTCACGAGCTGTTGATGTGCCAGAGTAGTATCTACAGCTTGGGCCTGGAGGGCATGAAAACTTAACACTCCGAAGAGCATAAAAAGGATCTGCTTATACATATTATGCTTAATTTTCTCGTCCGAGAAATCGGATGTAATTTATTTGTTTTAATTATTATAATACGCCAATAAGCGTTCTGCCTCCTTCCTCTTTTTATGTTGCGGCTTTTCCATTTCAACTATTTTTTCGAGCTTTACTTTGGCCTTTTCAAATGCTCCTGTTCGTAAATATAACAATGCCAATCGCCAAAGTAATTCGTCTTCTTCTATATGTTCTTTTGCCAAAAGCTTTTCAAAAATCAGAATGGCTTTTTGATAACCTTCTCTCCCTTCAGACAGGTAACACATACCTTCATAAAACAGCAGTTCATCATCTTCCCCATTGGTTTGGCGTATGACTTCAAAATCGATAATCGCTCCTTTATAATCAGCATTATTATGTTTTTCCCTAGCGACCTTGATCAAAGAATCTATATCACGGTTCCCTCTTTCTGGCAAAATGTCAAGTAGTATAGGCTCAACAATACAGGTATCGACAACAACATAAAGTTTGTCCAGGTTTATAAATATTTTCAGGTTTTCATGTTGCTTAAAAATTTCATTGTTTTCGGCATTTAAATTTTCGATTTTTTCTTCATATTGCTCATTGGTCACTTGAAGTTTACTAATGGTATGGTTAGCTTTCCATAATTCGTTTTTAAGTTGGCTATAGGCAAGTCTTTGCTTTTCGTTTGCTTGTTTGGTACTATCCAAAAGTTGCTGATGCTCTTGGATACTTTTCTGCAATGCCTCCTTATCAAAATTCAACGTTGCTATAGCAGATGAATCCGAAAGGGCTTTTTCACGAGATTGATCATACTGTGCCTCTTTTTCTTTTATTTGCCTAAATTGAACTGTGGCAAAAGCACACCCAACTAAAAACAGGGTGCTGGCTGCAATAGCCAAACTTTTATATAATGCTAACCGTTTATCTTTCTTCTCAAATAATAACTTGTGTTCCACCCGGCGCATTGTCTTTTTCAATCTCTTTGGTTTTTCCTCAAATTGAAAAGCAACTTCCAGTTCTTGTCGGAGTTTGAATGCCCCCGCAAAGGCCCTATCCGTTTCCATTCTTTTTTTGAATTTCACTAAAGCTGATTTTGATAATTCCTTATCAAAATATTTTTCTATTAAATTATGGTCCCTTAAATTATCCATAGTGTTGTATTACTGAATTTCACATTTTGCCACCTTCTATTCAGGGAGCGTAAAAAAGAAAATTTTGTTATCAAAAATTCTGTTCTTCTTTCTGGCTAAGCGCATGCTTTCTGCTACCGAAAATACATTTTGTTAACTTTATCTTACAGCGACAAAATGCCACCCTCGCTCCACCACAACTATAATTCAGTATCGTATCTATCTCATTAAATTTTTTGCGGTCTCTCAAACGCAATCGAAAAATGCTTTTATTTTTTTCTGATAACTTATTAATACAGTCCCATAATAACTCACTTCGTTTTTCCCATGTTATTTTTTCGGGAATAATGTTATCCCAATCGGGGATTTCTTCGATATTTTCAGGAGAACCTCCTATTCGTAGTTTATCCCTTCTCTTCAATTCATCAATCCATTTATTCCTACAAATGGGCTTTAATAGCCCGAGGAAAGGACAAGTCAATTTAAAATTTTCGTCTAGAGCTAACTTCAACACTACAAGCAGTCCCTCTTGAAAAACACCCTCTCCATCAGCCTCGTTTCCTTTCATTCTTTTAACAATACCGATAATTAGTGGTCGGTATTTTTTATAAATTTCTTCAACAATTGCACAGTCATCATCCAAAAGTCCCTTGACATAATAATAATCTTGATGTTGGTTCATAAGTATGTATTTTGTTAAACAATACTAATGTATAATGACATGCTTTTCAACTCTCAAACACTGTATTCCCGAGATAAACCTATAACAAAAAGCATCAAAAGACAAATGTATCTTATTGTATTTGCCCCCATAAAAATCACGATATTTCAAGCTAAATTAGAAAAAACACGTATTTTATTTAACCATAACAACCTAACTATCAATTATTAATAAGAAAACAGTACCTTTATCATTATTAAATAAACTGTCTCTCTAAAATGCATCAATCTAAGCTAATACGCATACTGAGAAAAATCCCAAGGATTGAGTCCAAATACATCACACGCTTTCTTCAGTACACTTACCCTAAAAACAACATAACGGTTGTTAAATTATTCAAATACCTGTATAAGTACCACCCCAAATTTGAAAGCACAAAGCTTGCAAAGGAATCCGTATTTGAAAAAATATTTCCGGATGAAGCATTCAAAGATAAAAAAATGAGAATGCTACAATCCGATTTGGTCAAACCACTAGAAGAATACATGGTCATCGAAGAAATCAAAAAAGATAAATTCTTATTTCAGTATATCTTAGCAAATGCCTTGGATCGCCGTAATAATTCTCAGTACTATAAGAGTGTAATAAAAAACCTTCAAAAGGATTTAAGCGATTCTAACACGCCCAGAAGTCTATTCAGCTATCTCGCACTTATCATAATGAATCGTAAGTTATTACTGCATCCTGCAACAAAGCAATTCCACCCTTCCACCAGAAAAGTGTTAGATTCTACAATAGCTAACTTCTACCGATTTTCAGTGCTGGCCAACCTACAGTTTATGATAGAAGTTTTTGAAAGAGAAAAAGACCAAGAGAGCATATACAGCCTCCCATTTTTTAAGGAAGCCATCGAACATGCAAAAGACTATGCAAGTGAAGATATTATCTTTGAAATGTATCTGGCTCTTATTGACTTAGTAGAAAAGAAAGATGAGCAGTCCTATAGAAAACTCAAGGACTTACATGCGGAATACAATAATCAGGTCAAGCATAAAGTGAATAATGCTGAAAAAACTATTTTCAGCCAAGGCTTGCTACAACAAGGGTTTTATAATGAACAAAGACTTGTATACATAAAACTGCATAATTTTATTATCAGTAAGATATATGAAGACCACGTTACTTACAAGGCAGAACAGTTTGAGCTGTATAAATCCGGTGTTGAGAACAATCTAATTACAAACAACAATCAAATTCCGGATTCGACATTCATCAATATTTGCATTTCGGGAGCAGCGAATAAAGCATTTGAGTGGACAGAAAATTTTATTACGAAATATGAAAGTTATTTGGATGAGGCATGTCGTCCAAATGCCGTAGCCTTGAGCCGCGCCTTCCTCCATTTCCATTTGAAGGATTTTGAAAAAGCATTTGATTTCTTGAACATGGTAAAGGAAAAAGACTTGCCTTATAACTTCCGTTTTCGATCCTTATGTGTTAAGTGTTATTACGAATTTGCACGTAAGGATGATAGTTACATCCAACCTTTAAAAGACTATATCGGAAACTTTAAACAGTTCATAAAAAAATCTAATTTAAATAAAAATAGAAAATTAACCTATACAAATTTTTGTACTTTTTGCAAAAAATTAATTGGGTGTAAGGAAAGCAACGAGGGTTCAACCCAAGAAACAAAGCATATGTTAAAGGAAGAATTAGATGCTACTCGTTCTATAATTGCAAGAGAATGGCTCGTGGAAAAAATTGAGGAATTATAATGTTGTAATACTTACGACGTTTTCATAACATCTTAAGATTTCTTAAAGTAAATAACCTGGCCAGGTTGCAAGAATCGCGCTATAAATCTAAAAAGTCTTCTATGATGAAGTCATCATCACCACCTTTTAGTTTACTTTGTTGTGTTTTTTTGATTTCCGAGGATTGAAACTCGAATATCTGCTTTTTCACTATTTTTTTCATAGTACAAAATTTTGATTAAAAATAAGATCTAGACAAATACTTGAGTCTAAAAAATCGTCTCAACTACAGCCTACATCAATAGTATCGTGAAAAAGCCAATAGTGTTATCAGTTGTTTTGTTGTTTTTTTCCCGAGTGCCCACAAACTCCTATGATAATAAAAGACATCAGATCGCTTCGCTGACAGATGCCAGACCTGCCTGTTCCTGCGAACACGCAGGCAGGCGCGTCCGTGCTTGTTTCTTGGCAGACTGCTAAATCTTAGCAGAGCAGCGTCGGACATCTGATAATGAGCGCCAGCGAATGGTCTAACATCTAAAAGTAAGCGCCAGCGCACGATCTAAAATCTAACAGTAAGCGCTAGCGCACGATCTAACATCTAAAATCTCCTTCCCCCTCCAACAAAGCCACAAACTCTTCCTCCGTCAAAATATCCACCGTCCCCAATGCCTGCGCTTTCTTTAACTTAGAACCAGCTTTCTCCCCCACCACCAGTATATTCAACTTCGAACTCACCGCCGAGATATTCCGCGCGCCAGCTTCGGCAGCCTTTTCCTGTGCCTCCTTCCTGCCCATCTGGACAAACTTTCCGGTGAACAAGATTGTTTTGCCCAGCAAGGGTGCATTTTCAGCAATGACCTTTGGTCTATCTTCATCCGTTTGCCTCACGTTTACACCAAGCTCCTCCAACTCCCGGAGCAGGGCCACATTTTCTTCATCCTTATAAAAAGCAATCGCATTTTCTGCCACGACCGGCCCGACATCTTTTATATTGGTATAATCTTCTGCCGTCCATTTTTCCAAATCCATAACGTGCTTGATCTCTGCCGCTAACAAAGAGGACACTTTTCTACCCAAGTGATGCACACTCAAGCTATACAGCAGCCGCTTCAACGGATTTTGCTTGGCCACATCAATGGCTTTCTTCAGGTTGGCAGCTGATTTTTCTCCAAAGCCTTCCAACTCCGCCACCGCAGCATAATCCAATCGGTAAATATCTGCAATGGAGCGCACCCAGCCTTCTCCATAAAACCGCTCCACATAAGATTTCCCGAAACCATCTATGTTCATCGCATCTTTAGAAACGTGGTGGGTAAGTCGCTGGATCAATTGTGCTTCACATTTATAATTCGGACAACGCCATGCCGCAGCCGTCCCTTCCCTTATCAACTTTGTCTGGCATGATGGACATTCCGTCGGAAAGGCGATTTCCTGTTCCTCCCCAGTTCTCGCGGCCTCAACGACTTTGGCAATATAAGGAATCACATCCCCCGCCCTTTCCACCAAGACCATATCGCCCAAACGAATATCTCGCTCCTTGATAAAATCTGCATTGTGTAAGGATACCGAAGATACCGTCACCCCCGCAAGCTGCACCGGTTCCAGTTTAGCAACCGGCGTAATTGAACCAATTTTTCCCACTTGGAATTCTACATCCAATAGGCGAGTCGTTTCTTGCCGTGCCTTGAACTTGTATGCTACCGCCCAACGGGGGTGATGGCTCGTTGCACCCACCTTATCTTGCAATTTGAGATCATTAACCTTGACCACCATCCCATCAATTTCGTAGGGATAACCGTCTCTTTTGCCTTCCCAGTATTGGCAAAACTTGGCTGCTTCTGCAATCTTTTTGCATAATTTCTTTTCTCTAACCGGAATTTTGAAGCCCAGTTTGCCCAACATTTCTATACTGTCATAATGCGTCTCCAATTTCGGAATCAGATCATTGCCTTCCTTATCTATAGCATAGGCGATATGAAAAATAAAAGCTTCCAAACTCCGCTTGGCTACCTCTCGCGGGTCTTTCATCCGCAAGCCACCGGTTGCCGCATTTCTCGGATTGGCAAATAAACTACCACCATCCTTAACCCTTTGTTTATTTACCTTTTCAAAATTGTCTTTGCGAATCAAAACCTCTCCCCGCAATTCTGCCTTGTAGATACCCAAGGAAGAAAAGGCCGCTTTGAGCGGAATGGAGTTGATCGCCCTAGCATTCATGGTCATTTCTTCGCCCAGTTCACCATTGCCCCGCGTGGCTCCCCGCACCAGTTGATCATTTTCATAAATCAGGGCAATGCTACCGCCATCGAATTTGGGTTCTACCACATATTCCACTACATCTTTTTCTTCTAATTGTCCCAACTTCCGGATCTGTGTATCAAAATCGTCGAGGTCTTCGGCATTGTATGAATTGCCCAAAGAAAGCATCGGTACCAAATGTGGCACACTGGGCAGTTCCTCCGTAAGGTCAGAAGAAACCCGCTGGGTTGGGGATTCGGGCACAATCAACTCCGGATATTTTTGCTCTAGAGATTCCAGTTTTTTGTATACCTCATCGTATTGCCGATCACTAATCACTGGATCATTTTTGACATAGTAACGCCATTCATGATAAGTCAACAAAGGAATCAACTTCTTGGATAATGCCCTCGCGGTCTCAAGAGAATCCGCAGTTTCCTTCACCAAAATACCGGTCTCTTTTATAAAATTCTGCTCTTGTGTTTTTGAATACATAGTGTTACAATTAATAGTATACTTGGAGAAACCTAGGGTACAGCTTAAAGCCGTACCCTAGGTTTAACTGTCCATTCAAAATACAGCTCACTCATAAATCCGAATAATCTGCCCCGTCCCTTTTCCCTTCACACTCCGCACATAGCCCAACATCATTTTATCCATCGGAATAACAGGATGGCCGGGAAAATAACTTTCATACTTCGCATAGGCATCTGCAACGACACCGGACGCAACAACGTTTAGCCGGATACCATTTTCCAATTCCAATGCCACTGCCTGCACGAAACTGTGGATACCGCCGTTCACCATTGCTGCACTGGCCGTTTTTTCTACAGGGTCATCAGCCAGAATGCCCGTTGTTAAGGTAATAGAACCATTTGGGTTAAGGTGATGCCGCCCGATGCGCACTAGATTCACCTGCCCCATCAGCTTACTTCTCAAGCCGATGTAATAATCTTCCTCGGAAAGATCATTAAACAAGGCCCACTTTGCCTCTCCGGCCGCACAAATAATCGCATCGACTTTACCTGTTTTACTAAAAAGCTCCTCAATGGTTGCTGAATCTGCAATATCTACAGGAAAATCTTTGGAGCTTCTTCCTCCAACTAAAACTTCATCATTAGCAGAAAAATGACTAACAATCTTCTTTCCGATGGTTCCAGTTCCACCGATGACTAATATTTTCATTTTAAATTATTTTATGATTTGATGCAAATATACTGTAGTAATTGTCAAAATATATCTCTGTCAAAAAAATTATGTTAATTCTAATAAAAAACCTCCTGTCAAAACACAGCCCGACAGGAGATTTTTTATACAAGGAACAAAATGCCTACAGTTTCAATATTTTTCTAGTTTGGAATCGCTGTCCATCACCAATACGCAAGAAATAACTACCTTTCGGTAAAAAGGCAATATTGATTTCATGTTGTCCATTGGCGTAATTCCCAGCATGAACTGTTTGACCAACAATATTGGCAATTTTCACCTGATAAGGTTCGCTTTGCTGCCCATCAATGGTCAGCTGAAGATACTCGGCGGCAGGGTTCGGGAACACCTCAAACTGAACAGCGTTATCAAGGATACTTGTACCCACAGAAAACGCTTGAACGGTCAGTGTACTACAAGCAGCACCATCTCCAGAATTCATACCGTTGTCATTAACACCATTCCCACAAGAGTAAAAAGTGACCGGTCCTGCAAGATCAGCAGGTGCAGACCATGTTACGGTAAATTCATTTGAGGCACTAACCCCGTCCTGCTCCACATAAGTCCGCCCTGTATTGGACGCTGTACTAATCTGTACATTTGCACTTGGATTAGAATAATTGGACACTTCGGCAGCATCAACATTAACTTCACCATTCAGACAGACCGCCTGAAAACCATAACCAGAAGGTGTTCCTACAGCAGCATCTACCGCTACTTTCAGGGTATAATCATTACCAGGTATATAACCGACCCCTATAACAGAATTACCATCTTGATCCATCAGGTCTATATTCAAGGTAACCTGTAAGTCAGCACTGTTGTTATGGCAAGTTACACAGGTTCTGGAGGAACCATTTGCCAAGGTTTCGTCTCCGGGGGCACCAGTATTTCCCCAGTTTTTATCAGCCGCCCGACCTGCCGAGTGCGACATAATGATAAAGGCTAGAAAGCCTAATACGAAAAAAGTGTAGATAAATCTCAATCTCATACGTCATTATTTTTTGATTAAAGAATGTTCTTAGTGGCGTCGTAATGCTTACGACGGTTCCAAGAAGTTAGTATTTTAATAACATCTCACTTGATTGCAAACTATTATACCATCAAAAGTCACCATTTTTAATCATATTATCAATTATTATCCTGTACTTTTACAAAACCAAATCAAAAAGGCGCCAACAATGTAAGAAACTGTTTAAATTTAACACTTCGGGCTGAAAATGCCCCTTTTTCACTTATACATCGTTGCAAAAATCCTCATTATGCTAAGGCATAACTCCGGTTTTCGCGCCTAGTCTAAGCAAAAAATTGATTATTTTCACCTCCAAAAGCTAATTTCAAACAGTTTCTAAAACAAAGTCAATCACATATATTTTTATCATAT
>JAHDGC010000112.1 GCA_020627865.1 Saprospiraceae bacterium
AGCGACGGTCTCCAAAACCGTAGGCTGTGGGTTCAAGTCCTACTGCCCGTGCAATTTTTTTAAATCATATTTCAATGGAACGTATTTCTCTCTACGTCAAAGAAAGTTATAACGAATTAGTAAATAAAGTCACTTGGCCTACTTGGCCAAACCTTTATAGTAGTGCTGTCCTCGTTGTTGTAGCTTCTATAATTATTGCTCTAATTATCTTTGTTATGGATGTAATCTCTAAAGGGATTCTAAAGTGGATTTATAACTTAGGAGCATAGTAGCATTCAACGACGTCTTATACTTTTGAGAAAACAAAAAACGTATTCATCCTTTTAAAGCCTTCCACCTAATATGAGTGAAGAAAAAAAATGGTTTTCCTTACGGGTAATTAGTGGTAAAGAACGGAAAATTAAAGAACGTATCGAACTTGAAGTGGTACGTTCCGGGTGGAAAGAGATTGTTACGCAAATTCTTGTTCCTACCGAAAAGGTTTACAAAATCAGGAATGGTAAAAAAGTAATTTCTGAAAGAAATATTCTGCCAGGGTATATTCTCATTGAAGCTGATGGTGTAAAATTTAAAGGCGAAATTGTTCAAGCTATCGCCAATATTCCTAATGTTATCCATTTTCTCGGTCGGCAAAGCCCGATACCCATGCAACAATCCGAAGCAAACAGAATGCTCGGCATCGTGGATGAATCCCAAGACATTGGAGAAGTAAATATCGAACCATTTATCGTCGGTGAAACCATTAAAATTATCGATGGCCCATTCAACGAATTCGTGGGTGATATTCAAGAAGTAAACGACGAAAAGAAAAAGCTGAAAGTAATCGTGAAAATATTCGGGAGAGGTACAGAGGTCGAATTGAATTTTATGCAGGTCGAAAAAACATCCTAGTTAGGAAAGTGGAATATTCTTCCAGTTTCCTTTTGTATATAATATGTTTATGACTTTAGTCTGAACCACATCGTGGGGATTGCTTCCCTAAAGTCAAAATTTGAAAAAAAAATTAAAATGGCAAAAGAAGTAGATGGTTTTATCAAACTTCAGGTAAGGGGAGGATCTGCAAACCCTTCTCCTCCGGTAGGCCCGGCACTGGGTGCCAAAGGGGTCAATATCATGGAGTTTTGTAAGCGCTTCAACGCTAAAACCCAAGATCAAGCAGGTAAATTGTTGCCGGTGGTGATTTCTGTTTATAAAGACAAATCATTCGATTTTGTTATCAAAACACCACCTGCTGCCGTACAACTGCTTGAAGCTGCTAAACTTAAGAAAGGTTCCGCTGTTTCTAACCGTGATAAAGTCGGTAAAGTAACATGGGATCAAGTTCGTGCTATTGCTGAAAACAAAATGCCTGACCTCAACGCTTTCTCCATCGAGTCTGCCATGAAAATGGTAGCCGGAACGGCAAGAAGTGCAGGTATTGTTGTCGAAGGCACCCCGCCTTGGGGAGATACCACTGTAGCAGAAGCTTAGTAGCGTCGTAATACTTTCGACGTTCAGGTGATGATAAAAAATCACCGCCGAAGGGAGTTCCGTCTAGAACGGAATGTTATTACCTCATTCTAAAATTTCAAAATGGCAAAAATTTCTAAAAAAAGAAAAGTGGCAAACACGAAGGTCGATAACGAAAAGCTATACAGCCTCCAAGAGGGTATGGCACTCGTTAAAGACGTTAATACAGCTAAGTTTGACGCTTCTGTTGATTTGCATATCCGTTTGGGCGTTGATCCGCGTAAAGCTGATCAAGCACTCAGGGGGACTGTTTCATTGCCACACGGTACTGGTAAAACAAAGACTGTGCTGGTTTTTTGTACTCCGGATAAGGAAGAAGAGGCCAAAGCCGCTGGTGCGGATTATGTTGGCTTAGATGAAATGATCCAAAAAGTTCAGGGTGGCTGGACAGATGTGGATGTTGTCGTGGCTACACCTAATGTTATGGCTAAAGTCGGTAAGATTGGTCGTATCCTCGGTCCTCGTGGCCTGATGCCTAACCCTAAAACAGGTACGGTAACGATGGACGTGGCTAGTGCTGTCAAAGATGTGAAAGGTGGTAAAATATCTTTCCGGGTAGATAAATTTGGAATCATCCATTCTTCTGTAGGAAGGGTGTCTTTCACGCCAGAAAAATTAGTCGACAATGCAAAAGAATTGTTGCAAACACTGGTAAGAATGAAACCTTCAACGGTAAAAGGTACTTACGTGAAATCCATTACCGTTGCAAGTACGATGAGTCCGGGTATAAAAATTGACGATAAATCTATTTAAGTAATTTAAAAAATTATTAGAACATGACCAAAACAGAAAAGACGGCCGTCGTCGAAGAGTTGAAAGAAAAGTTCAGTAATAGTTCTTTCTTTTACTTAACAGATTCTTCTACACTTACCGTTGAACAGGTTAATAATCTCCGCGGCCTATGCCACGAAAAGGGTGTAAGCATGCGGGTTGTAAAAATACACTTGCCCAAAAGGCTTTAGAAGCGGTTGAAGGTAAAGATTTCGAGGAGCTTTATGGTTCTTTGAAAGGCCCTACTGCTATCATGTTTACAGAAACGGCTAATGTGCCTGCTAGGATTATCGAAGAATTCAGGGAGACACATGAAAGACCAATTCTGAAAGCAGCTTACATTGATACTTCTGTATATGTCGGTGACGACCAATTAAAAGCATTGGCTGCACTGAAATCCAAAGAAGAGTTGATTGGAGAAATCATTACGATTCTACAATCTCCTGCTAAGAATGTTATTAGTGCCCTTAAATCGGGTGGTAGTACCATCTCTGGCCTACTGAAAGCTTTGGAAAATAGAGAAGGATAATCATAATTTCAACCTTGTGTAGAGACGTAATGCATTACGTCTCTACACAAGGTTGAAATTACATAACTACGGCTTCCAAGTTATCACGCAATATTTTTTAAAAAAAACAAAAAAAACCATTTAAAATGGCAGATTTAAAAGAATTCGCAGAACAGTTGGTTAATCTTACCGTTAAAGAAGTTAACGAACTAGCGACTATCCTTAAAGATGACTACGGTATTGAACCTGCTGCTGCTGCTGTAGCTGTTGCGGCTGCTCCTGGTGCTGGCGGAGGCGATGCTGCAGCTGAACAAACTGAATTTGATGTTGTCTTGACTTCAGCTGGTGCTGCTAAACTAAAAGTCGTCAAAGAAGTTAAAGGTTTACTAGGCTTAGGCTTGAAAGATGCAAAAGAATTAGTTGATGGCGCTCCTGCTCCTGTTAAAACGGGTATACCTAAAGAGGAAGCAGAACAAATTAAAGCTGCTTTAGAAGCAGTTGGTGCTTCTGTTGAATTGAAATAGCACCTCATCAATTATTCTTTTAGCACTTTTATGACCGTATTCCTAGACCTATACAATTATTTGCATTAAAAGGCTTAGCCGACAAATTGAAAATGTCGGCTAGGCCTGTTCTTGCTTTATTTCGTATGCGTTTTAACCTGAATCGTTATCGTTAATATTCGCTAGATTTAATTGAATTTTAATTTCTCGATTCTAAAACAACATTTCAATGATCACAAACGGTATTGCCTCTTCCTCTGCCGAAGCTCGAAGGGTTAGCTTTAGCAAAATTAAACTTTCTTCTCAATACCCGGATTTACTTGAAATCCAGTTAAAGTCTTTTAAAGAATTCTTCCAGTTGGAAACAACTCCGGAAAACAGGATGAACGAAGGACTTTACAAGGTTTTTCAAGAAAATTTCCCGATCACTGACGCCAGAAATATCTTTGTCCTGGAGTTCCTTGATTATTTCGTCGATCCACCAAGGTATACCATTGAAGAGTGTATGCAAAGGGGATTGACATATAGTGTGCCACTCAAAGCTAAATTGCGGCTTTCTTGTAACGATGAAGAACACGTTGATTTCCAAACTATTGTCCAAGATGTTTTCTTGGGTAATATTCCTTACATGACTCCAAAGGGTACTTTTGTGATCAATGGGGCAGAAAGGGTCATCGTTTCGCAATTGCATCGTTCTCCTGGTGTATTCTTCGGGCAAAGCTTTCACCCTAATGGTACCAAAATCTACTCCGCAAGGGTTATCCCGTTCAAGGGGGCTTGGATGGAGTTTGCTACCGATATCAATACGGTCATGTATGCATACATCGACAGGAAAAAGAAATTCCCCGTTACAACTTTACTTAGGGCTATTGGCTATGATTCTGATAAAGAAATTCTAGACATTTTTGATCTTGCAGAAGAAATCTCCGCATCCAAAGAGTCGTTAAAGGCTGCTATTGGACGAAAACTTGCTGCTCGTGTCTTGAGAAAATGGACAGAAGATTTTGTAGATGAAGATACAGGGGAAGTTGTTACCATCGAAAGGAACGAAATTATCCTCGAAAGGGATATCGTGCTCGATGAAGAAAATATAGAATTGATCCTTGAGGCAGATGCAGAAACCATTATCCTCCAAAAAGAGGACATTGAGGAGGATTATTCTATTATTTACAATACATTGCAAAAAGACCCTTCCAGTTCTGAAATGGAAGCGGTTCAATATATTTATCGTCAGCTTAGAGGTACAGATCCGCCGGATGAAGAAACGGCAAGGGGAATTATTGATAAATTATTTTTCTCCGATAAAAGGTATAACCTTGGAGAAGTTGGACGGTATAAAATCAATCGGAAACTCAAACAAGACATCGCTAAGGATGTATTGGTATTGACGAAAGAAGACATCATTCATATCGTGAAATACTTGGTGAAACTGATGAATCAGAAAGCCGAGATTGACGATATTGATCATTTGAGTAATCGTCGTGTCCGTACTGTTGGAGAGCAGCTTTACGCGCAGTTCGGTGTTGGATTGGCTCGTATGGCGCGTACCATTCGGGAAAGAATGAATGTTCGGGATAATGAGGTTTTCACACCTATTGATCTTATTAATGCCAGAACACTTTCTTCTGTTATCAACTCTTTCTTCGGAACCAGTCAGCTGTCCCAATTTTTGGATCAAACCAATCCGCTTTCTGAAATCACGCACAAAAGGCGTATTTCTGCCCTAGGGCCTGGTGGACTTTCCAGGGAGAGAGCAGGTTTTGAGGTGCGGGATGTTCACTATTCTCACTATGGTCGTCTTTGTACTATCGAAACACCGGAGGGGCCGAATATTGGATTGATCTCGACACTTTGTGTACACGCCAAGGTGAATAAGATGGGCTTCCTTGAAACACCTTACCGTAAGGTAACGAATGGTGTTGTTGATGTAAAAACAGATGCGCAATATCTTTCAGCGGAAGGGGAAGATTTCAAGAAGATTGCCCAAGCCAATACTGTTATTGACCCAGAAGGGAATATTATGACGGAACGGGCGAAATGCCGGGTACATGGTGATTTCCCGATCCTTGCTCCGAATGAAATTGAGTACATGGATGTTGCTCCGAATCAGATTGTTGGGGTATCTGCATCATTGATTCCTTTCTTGGAAAATGATGATGCCAACCGTGCCCTGATGGGATCCAACATGCAGCGTCAGGCAGTGCCTTTAATTAAACCGTCTTCTCCTATCGTTGGAACAGGCTTGGAAGGCAAGGTCGCACGGGATTCTCGAATGTTGATTAACGCAGAGGGGAATGGTGTTGTGGAATATGTGGATGCGAATGAAATTGTCATCCGTTATGACCGTACCGAGGAAGATCAATTGGTTTCTTTTGAAGACAATAGAAAATCTTATAAACTCATCAAGTTTAAGCGTACCAATCAAGGAACCTGCATCAATCTGAAACCTATTGTAAGAAAAGGCATGCGGGTGCATGAAGGTATGATTCTTTGCGATGGTTATGCCACAGAACTTGGAGAGCTGGCCTTGGGGCAAAACCTGAAGGTGGCCTTTATGCCTTGGAAAGGATATAACTTTGAGGATGCCATCGTACTTTCCGAAAGGGTAGTCAGGGAGGACGTTTTTACCTCATTGCATATCGAGCACTTTGAGTTGGATGTTAGGGATACCAAACTTGGAGAAGAAGAGTTGACCAATGATATTCCTAATGTGAGTGAAGAGGCCACTAGAGACCTCGACGAAAACGGTATCATCCGCGTAGGTGCATGGATTAAAGAAGGAGACATTATTATCGGAAAGATTACCCCGAAAGGAGAATCTGATCCGACTCCGGAAGAAAAACTACTCCGTGCGATCTTTGGAGACAAAGCCGGAGATGTGAAAGATGCATCCCTTAAGGCGCCACCGTCTACCAAAGGGATCATCATTGATAAGCAATTGTTTGCGAGAGCCAAGAAAGATAAAATTCAAAAATCTCAGGAGAAAGATTTGATTTCTCGCCTTGATGATATTCACCTCATTGCATTAAATGAGTTGAAAACAATCCTAATTGATAAGTTGTTACTTTTGGTAAAAGGTAAAAACTGTCAGGGCATCAAGAGTATCTATAATGAAGGATTGGTTCCTGCGGGGACAGCATTCTCTCAGGAATTGCTTAAAAATATCGACTTTACAACCGTAGATTATACGGGCTGGACGGAAGATCCGCATGTCAATGGTTTGATCGCTCGTTTGTTGCATAACTATTCTATCAAATTAAATGAAGAGGTAGGACGCTACAAGCGGGAGAAGTTCAACATCAGTATTGGGGATGAGTTGCCAGCGGGTGTTTTAAAACTGGCGAAAGTTTACCTTGCTAAGAAGCGTAAATTGAAGGTTGGTGATAAACTCGCAGGGCGTCACGGAAACAAGGGAATTGTATCCAGAATTGTACGGATTGAAGATATGCCGTTCTTGGATGATGGAACACAAGTTGATATCGTGTTGAATCCGCTGGGTGTACCTTCTAGGATGAACCTTGGACAAATATTCGAAACGGTATTGGGCTGGGCTGGAGAAAAACTAGGCCTCAAATTCGGAACACCGATTTTTGATGGTGCTAAAGCCAGTGAGATTGAAACGCGTATCCAAGAAGCTGGTTTACCAAGTCTCGGACAAACTTACCTTTACGATGGGGAAACCGGAGACAGATTCCACCAGCAAGCAACTGTTGGGGTGATCTACATGTTGAAGCTTTCTCACATGGTTGATGATAAGATGCACGCACGTTCCATCGGGCCTTACTCGCTCATTACGCAGCAACCACTTGGTGGTAAGGCACAGTTTGGTGGACAGCGTTTTGGTGAGATGGAGGTTTGGGCACTTGAGGCCTTCGGTGCAGCAAGTATCCTACAAGAATTACTGACGATTAAATCGGATGATATTCAAGGACGGGCAAAAGCCTATGAGGCGATTGTAAAAGGAGATCCACTACCAGAGCCTAATATACCAGAATCATTCAATGTTTTGATCCACGAGTTAAGAGGGTTAGGACTTGATGTGAAATTCGAATAATGGTGTAATGCTTACGCTACCAATTGGTAATGCTTTACGATACCTGTAGCGGCGTAATGCTTGCGCCGCATATTCTTTTTAGAATTTAAATAAAAATGTAATATGCCATTTAAAAAGAATCTGAGACAGAAAAATACTTTTGACCAGATTACGATCAGTCTGGCTTCCCCAGATCAAATTCTGGAGCGTTCGTTTGGTGAGGTACTTAAACCGGAAACCATCAACTATCGTTCTTACAAACCGGAAAGAGATGGACTTTTTTGTGAAAGAATTTTTGGTCCGGTTAAGGATTATGAATGTTATTGTGGAAAATATAAACGTATCCGTTATAAAGGTATTGTTTGTGATAGATGCGGTGTGGAAGTTACGGAAAAGAAGGTGCGACGGGAGAGAATGGGGCATATAAAGCTCGTGGTTCCTGTGGTGCATATTTGGTTCTTTAAGTCACTTCCTAATAAAATTGGTTACATGCTCGGGTTGTCTTCCAAGAAATTGGAGACCATAATTTATTACGAGCGTTATGTCGTTATTCAGCCCGGGGTAAAAGAGGGCGTAGAGAAGATGGATTTGTTGACGGAAGAAGAATACCTGGAAATTCTGGAAACACTTCCTCCGGATAATCAATCATTGGAAGATGATGATCCGAATAAGTTCGTGGCGAAAATGGGAGCAGAAGCCGTTAAGGATTTGCTCATGCGGTTGGAGCTTGCACAATTGAGCTATGATCTTCGCCACCAAGCGGCCAATGAAACTTCCCAACAAAGAAAATCTGAGGCGCTTAAGCGGCTTAGGGTTATTGAAGCATTCAGGGACGGGCAACAGTATTATGATAATCGTCCAGAATGGACTATTATCCAATTCTTACCTGTTGTGCCACCAGAGTTGCGTCCGCTAGTTCCATTGGACGGTGGTCGTTTCGCCAGCTCTGATCTCAATGACTTATATCGTCGGGTAATTATCCGGAATAATCGACTGAAAAGACTACTAGAAATCAAGGCGCCTGAAGTAATCCTTCGTAATGAAAAACGGATGTTGCAGGAAGCCGTAGATTCTTTGTTTGATAACTCCCGTAAATCCAATGCTGTTAAAGCGGAAGGAGGCCGAGCATTAAAATCACTTAGTGATATCCTTAAAGGAAAACAAGGCCGTTTCCGTCAAAACCTTTTAGGAAAACGTGTGGATTATTCTGGTCGTTCCGTTATTGTAGTGGGGCCGGATTTGAAACTGCATGAATGTGGTATTCCAAAAGGAATGGCTGCGGAATTATTCAAGCCTTTCGTAATCAGAAAATTGATCGAAAGAGGCATTGTGAAAACCGTGAAATCTGCTAAGAAACTAGTTGACCGTAAGGAATCTGTTATCTGGGAGATTTTAGAAAATATCTTGAAAGGTCATCCGGTGATGCTAAACCGTGCACCAACACTGCACCGTTTATCTATTCAAGCTTTCCAACCAAAACTGATAGAGGGTAAAGCGATTCAATTGCATCCCTTGGTATGTGGTGCCTTTAACGCGGATTTTGATGGTGACCAAATGGCCGTGCATGTTCCTTTGAGTCATGCTGCTATTCTGGAAGCACAGATTCTGATGTTGTCTTCCCATAATATGCTTAACCCGCAGGATGGTTCTCCTATTACCTTGCCTTCTCAGGATATGGTATTGGGATTATATTACCTGACTAAGCAAAAGAAGACGATGGGAGATGTGGTCGTGAGAGGGGAAGGACGAATTTTTTATTCTCCAGAAGAGGTGCTTATTGCCTATAATGAAGGTAAGCTTGATTTGCATGCTGTTATTAAAGTAAGGGATGGTGTTGATGCAGAAAATGGAAAAAATAAATTATTAGAAACCTCTACCGGAAGGGTAATTTTTAATCAGGCTGTTCCTAATGAAGTACCCTTTATCAATGAGCTGTTGACCAAGAAAAATCTTAAAAAGGTTATTAGCCGAATCATCACTCGGACGAGCTTTAAGGTAACTGCTGACTTCTTGGATAGTATTAAAGAATTGGGTTTCCTTTGGTCTTTCAAAGGAGGGCTATCTTTTAACCTTGGAGATTTAATTACACCAACAGTTAAAGTTACTACATTGGATAATGCCCAATCGGAAGTAGACGAAGTTTGGGATAATTATAACATGGGGCTGATTACCAATAACGAACGCTACAACCAGATTATTGATAAATGGACTTTTGCCGATAATAGAATTACGGATAATCTGATGAAGGAACTTGCTGAACATAAGCAAGGTTTTAATTCAGTGTATATGATGTTGGATTCCGGAGCACGTGGTTCTAAACAACAGATTAAACAGCTTTGTGGACTTCGTGGATTGATGGCCAAGCCAAGAAAGTCTGGAGATACAGGAGGAGCGATTATTGAAAATCCGATCCTTTCTAATTTCCTAGATGGACTTTCCGTATTAGAGTACTTTATCTCTACGCACGGTGCCCGTAAGGGTCTGGCTGATACCGCCTTGAAAACTGCCGATGCTGGATATCTAACTCGTCGTTTGGTAGATGTGGCACAGGATGTGGTAATCCTAGAAGCGGACTGCGATACCTTAAGGGGAATCGAAACTTCGGCTTTAAAAGATAATGAAAAAATTATTCAAAATCTTGCTGTTAGAATTGAAGGGCGTTATTCCCTCCATGATATCGTACACCCTGTAACGGATGAACTTATCATCGGTGCTGGAGAGTATATCAATATGAAAACAGCGGAATATGTTGAAGAAATAGGAATAGAAAAAGTAACGATTCGTTCTGTATTAACATGCGAAACAAAGCGTGGTGTTTGTAATAAATGCTATGGTAAAAACCTCGCAACAGGGCGTATCGCGGAAAGAGGGGATGCTGTTGGTATTATCGCCGCACAATCCATTGGGGAACCAGGAACACAGCTGACGCTTCGTACCTTCCACGTTGGGGGTATTGCTTCTGTATCCAAAACAGAGTCAGAGCTGAGTTCTAAATTCGACGGTGTTCTAGAGTTTGATAGTATCCGAACAACCAAATATGAAGATGACTCTGGCAAGACAATAGAGATTGTACTCTCTAGAACGGGAGAGATTAGAATTGTTGATCCTGGTAGTGGTAACAAGGTATATGTAACGCACCATATTCCTTATGGCTCTACCTTATATGTGAAGGATAAGCAAGCCATTAAGAAAGGTGATATCATTTGTGATTGGGATCCGTTTAATGCGGTTATCGTTTCTGAATTTGGAGGAATTGCAAAATTTGATTCCATCGAGGAAGGGGTGACATTTCGGATTGAAAGAGATGATCAAACAGGGTATGCGGAAAAGGTTATTGTCGAATCTAAGAATAAGCGGAAAATTCCGGTCATTAAAATTCTTAGTCCAGATGGAGAAGAGTTGAAAAACTATAACCTGCCGGTAGGTTCTTATATTTCTATTGAAGATAATGAGACGATTACACCAGGGCAAAAAATCGTTAAGATTCCAAGAAAACTGGGTAAGATTCAGGATATTACGGGTGGTCTGCCGAGGGTGACAGAGCTATTTGAGGCACGTAATCCATCAAATCCAGCAGTTACTTCTGAAATTGACGGTATTGTTTCTTTCGGAAAAATCAAACGGGGTAACCGTGAGGTGCTCGTTGAAGCTAAAGATGGTCAGAAGCGGAAATACCTGATTGGATTGTCTAAACATATTCTTGTTCAGGAAGGTGACTTTGTAAGAGCTGGAACACCATTGTCTGATGGTTCTACGGCGCCAAGAGACATTCTTAATATCAAAGGGCCTTTCGCTGTACAGTATTATCTTGTGAATGGCGTTCAAGAAGTATATCGTTCTCAGGGTATCACAATTAATGATAAACATATCGAAGTAATTGTTCGTCAGATGATGCGTCGGGTTCAGATCGAAGATCAAGGAGATACTTCTTTCTTGGAAGGGGAGGCTGTCGAAAAGTACGATTTCCTCGCTCAGAATGATTGGATCTTTGATAAGAAGTTCGTTACCGATTCTGGAGATTCTAACCGACTCAAACCAGGGCAATTAGTTTCCTTGCGTCAGTTGAGAGAAGAGAATTCTTACCTGAAAAGGAATGATAAAAGTTTGGTACAATACAGGGATGCTATCTCTGCAACCTCTAGCCCATTGTTGCAAGGTATTACCAAATCGTCATTAGGTACCAGTAGCTGGATTTCTGCCGCATCTTTCCAAGAAACGACGAAAGTATTGAGCCAAGCAGCAATTGCAGCGAAGAAAGATTTCTTAAATGGATTGAAGGAAAATGTTATTGTTGGTAAGAAAATTCCAGCAGGAACAGGTTATAGAGATTTCCGTAATCTTTTTGTTACCAGTATGGAAGCTCATCATGCTTACATGGCTAAAAAAGAGAGAATGGAAGAGGAAATGGAAGGAATCGATTAGTTTTAAATTTATTTATTGTCAAGCATAAAAAACGCAAGTCTGGAAGTTTCAGACTTGCGTTTTTGTTTTGGAGTAAAATGTTTTTTTTATTATTGCCCATCCCAAGGATATGAACTACAACTCGTCCGATTAACTGTTAAGATCGCCGCATCCGAAATGACATAACAATCCGTAACCGTACTACTGCCATTTGTTGCTTTCAGACGATATAAATATCCATTCATTGATGAATCCGCATTACTAATAACCAATACGTCTGAGCTTGTACCTGAATACAGACTTGTATCACTAAGGTCATTCCAACTGGCACCATTATCAGTACTCACTTCCCACTGATATGCTGTTGTTCCAAACAATACTTCTGCCGCCCCTGAGAAAGAAATACTTCCAGAGTTACAAATCGTGTCATTGACTGGATGAAGGGTTATGATCGGTAAGTCAAATACAGAATAAACCTGTGTACAAGTTGCCGTATTCCCAGCATTATCTGTAACCTCCCAAATAACAGTTGTATTGCCTAAAGGAAAGCTTGCTGGAGCATCATTAGTTGTATTTGTAATAATGCCACAATTATCAGAGACAGTTAATGTGCCTGATTCATTATTGGTGCAAGTACCTGGATTTTCAAGAATACTTATATCGGCAGGGCAAATAATCACAGGCGCTTCATCATCTATAACGGTTACAGTCTGAGTACAAGTCACGGAGTTCCCGGCATCATCAGTAACCAACCAAGTAACAATAGTATTACCTAATGGAAATTCGATAGGTGCATCGTTCGAGGTCGAAGCAACACCACAATTTTCAGAAGTTACTGGTGTACCCAATGTAATATTAGTCGCTATGCAAACATTCGGATCTGTTGCCACTGTAATATCCGGAGGACAGGTAAGCATAGAAATTTCATCGTCCGTTACGGTGACAATTTGTGCACATGTAACTGTGTTCCCTGCATCATCTGTCGTTGTCCAGATAACGGTGGTGTTACCCAAAGGAAAACTTGTTGGAGCATCATTCGTAGTAGTCGCGATATTACAGTTGTCAGCTGTAATAGGAAATCCAAGCGTAACTCCGGTTGCTTCACAAAGACCAATGTCGGCAGTAGTAGAAACATCAGGCGGGCAGGTGATGGTCGGATTTTCATTATCGGTTACGGTAACAACCTGTGTACAGGTGGCGGTATTGCCGGAGTCATCAGTAGTGGTCCATGTGACGGTAGTGCTGCCGAGTGGGAAAATAGCGGGTGCATCACTGGTGGTGGCTGCAATACCACAGTTGTCCGCCGTAATTGGTGTCCCGATATTTACACTAGTAGCGTCACAAGTCGCGGGATCGGTATTGGCATTGACATCAGTGGGGCAGGTGATAGTCGGATTCTCATTATCGGTTACGGTAACAACCTGTGTACAGGTGGCGGTATTGCCCGCATCAT
>JAHDGC010000975.1:0-1458 GCA_020627865.1 Saprospiraceae bacterium
GACTCCATGCATAATTCTAGATTTCAATGTGTCCAACATTCAATGCGACGATAACGATACGCCTGATCTCGTAATTGATGATGTTTTCACTTTTGATATTGTGGTTAATGGTGAAGGAGATGGCTGGCAAGGTGGCGGCATGACGGGTAATTTTGGCCAAACAGTCAGTTCTAATACATTTGATATCTATTGTGGCGACTTAAACTTTGACATTACGGCTTGTGATAATAATCAAAGTTTATCCGTAAACGTGATCGCTCCACCAGCTTGTTCTACAGAGCCTAACTGTGATTATCTATATGCCCACGTTCGCGAGGACAATTGTTGCAGGCCTTGTCCTAGGGGGAATATTTCCATAGCAACAGCACATGAAATTTATGAATCCGCTAGTGTAACCAATCTTGCTATCGGAAAACCAACCAATGTCTCAAGCAGGGGATTCAGGTTATCATCAAGCGGTCGTTTCGCAGTAGATAATAATACCTCGACTGCTGTACAGACTTCTGTTGAAGAAAATCCCTGGTGGGAAATAGATTTAGTCGGGCAATACAATATTGATAATGTTGATATAACAGGTTCCGAAAACGGTAATTACCGCTTGTTAATTTCTGATACTCCTTTTACAAGCTATGCCTTAAATGCAGCCACAAATCAAGCAGATGAGATTATTAACTTTAGTAGTAATAATATCAATGTAGCAGGATCAGGACGTTATGTAAGATTATATAAACTAGGTGTTGCACAACTCAAGTTTAATGAAATAAGCATCGAAGGAGCTGGTAATGCATCTTCCAATGTATATTCTTATCAATGGAGTAATGGAAATATTGGAAACGATGGAGCACCGGAATGTTTGGCACCGGGTTCTTATAATGTTACCATTACGGATTCGGATACAGGTTGTGAGCTTATCAGGTCTGTTGCTCTAGAGTAAAGATTGTTTATTATTAAAGTGTTTGGGCAAATCGTATCTTATTATGGTTTGCCCTATATGTATATTGCTCAAAAGCTTCCTGTTATTAATAGGAGCGTTCAATATGGATTTCTTTATCAATAACTGCTTTGGCAAATTGATAAAACTTAAAATGACCGGAGTTGTTGAAATGCTTTGAAGCAGGAATGTTATCATAATCAGATTTTGTAAAAATATTGTTATAAGGGAAGGAGTAATTTGTCCCCTCAAAATACGCAGCATATTTTTCCGCTAGTTTTGTACCAGATTTAATATCTTCCAAGGATGGAATGACCAGAAAAATAACTTTAGTACCATCCGAATTACCTGCGTCCTTGATTTCGTGTAATAACCCATTGGTCACCCTACGATCTTCCCCTTCAGGTAGATTTTCCATCCAGCGATCTCGCAACATTTTCTCTTTAATCCCCAGATAAATTTTAGAAAACAAAGCGGAATGCCGGATGCATTTTTCAAACCGTGTAGCCTGCTCTCCCCAAAGCGTA
>JAHDGC010000975.1:1468-2085 GCA_020627865.1 Saprospiraceae bacterium
ATAATTGGCCATATAAAAATCATAAGTTTCTTCTGGAGATTCAAAATACGGCTTAGGATAATCTTGCATTCGATATGGCGGCCCAACAGCACGCAGCCATGGCAATCCTTCAATGGTATATCGCAAAGGAACATTAGGCATAACCGGCCTGCGGAAATAAGCAATGTCGTTACCCAAATAGAAAGCGACCACCACCAAATCCGGTTGGATCATTTCCACATACTTTTCTGTAACCAGTTTATACTGTACCAAGTCCGTTGCACTGATCCCGAAATTCAATACAATATAATTGCTATCCCTCGAAAGTAAATCCGCAAAAGACCGTTCTATCGGATCTGCGCAACAACCCACCGTGAAAGAATCCCCAATAAGCAATACTACTTTTTTATCCATTAAGTTTCTCAACGAATCAATGGTTTCTTTTTTAAAATTGATATGGCTCCGAAATCCTTGGGCATTAATAACATAACCGTATGGAATATTTTCTCCATCTTTATCGTAAGAAATAATGCCAGAAGTATCTGCTTTAAAACGAGGCGTGTAATGCAATTCTTCCAACGGATAAAGACCCCGATATAAGGCACCGGGTCCATTTCCGCGATACCGTAGTGCCAATT
>JAHDGC010000976.1 GCA_020627865.1 Saprospiraceae bacterium
GGCTATCCTCAGCACGGTTCCGCCATCATCATGGACAAGGAAAGAAGAAGCCTTGCAAGCACTCTTCCCCATCGCACCAGCCAGTTTAGAGGGGCTTGCTTTTCTCCTTACATGGTTTGATAATGGGGAAGATGACTCTCCGAGTTGGTTAGAAAAAATGGGCGATTCCCAAGAGGATATGATCGAATTCAAAGACGATCTCATCCAAACATTGACAACACATTTCGAGTCGAACAAACCGCTCATTAGGTGGATAGCGGCATGTGCCATCTACCCTAGCCTGCATTGGGATCTCACCCTGCACCTCGGGCAGCAGCTTTCCACACCGGGTACGCCGCTGCCTAGCCTTGAGGCCATCCGGCAACTCAACCGACTGCCGTGGTTCGCGGAGGGAGAAATTCCACAAATGGCCAAGGCCGTCTTGGTGGATTATCTTAGCCAGGAATACCCTACCCTGTTGCCCCAATTGCGACAATCTATAGACGGCGTGCTCTTGCAAAAGAAGCCGCCCGAAAATGCGGTAGCCTTCGAGCCTTTCCAGATGAACCTTTGCTTTAACCAATTGTGTTTTACCAAAGACAGAGCGAAAAGAAAGCAACTCAAAAAGGAAATCGCCAACCGACTTGATGCCGGAATGGAGGCCGATTTCGTCATGCTCAATTACCTGAAAGGCAAACCCTCTCGCCTAGATCGTATTTTGCCAGATGACTGGAAACAATACGTTTACAAAAACAATCTCGAAGGGCTAGGCTGGCAAGGCCAATTCAAGGACTGGCTCTTCGCGCTACCTGTGTTAGCATTGTTGGCCGGGTTGCTTTGGTGGATTCAACCGCAGCCTCCTTGCCCGGGAGAAACCGTCGCATTTGAGAAAGCTCCGGGTGAGATCCTTCCCTTATGCATCGATAGCTCGGAAAAAGAAATGATTTATCTCGAACACCTCGCCCGGCAAAAAATTGATAGCATGCAATTGGATAAGCTGGACAGTATCCACCAAATTGCTTTTGCGCTGGAAGCGACGGATTCCGCACACTTGAAGTACCGGGAAAATCTGTCGGCAGCACTTTATATGAAAGGCTACCCTTATTATACTCATGCAGAAAAACTTGGTATAACATCGCCGGAATACAAGCTCCAAAAAGATAGTGCTTGTCTTTATATTTATGAAACAGATACTTTGGGAATAACAGATGCTGGCACCCATGGTTTCCGAAATTGGTGCGATACTATAAAGCGAACCGAACCACCTGCTACAATTGCCGATGTTATTTCTGGCAAGGTCGTTGGAGAAAAAGAGGAGCCGCTTTTCGGGGTTTTGATAACAAATGATACCCATAATATTTACTTGCGTACAGATAAGGCCGGGGGATATGAATTAGAACTGGATAAGGGTTTTAAACAAGCCAATATCCGGCTTCGTTATGAAAAGATAGGGTTTGAAACACGGACTGTTTCCCATGAAGTGCATCATGTTACACGGCTGAAACTGTTAACATTAAAACCAGAAAAGAAACGAGATACACCGCAAAAATATGAATACAAGATTAAGATAACTGTATTTGATAAAGAAACCCAAAAACCTATTCCCAATGCTCAGATAAGACTTTCGTATGATATTTTCAATACAGATACTGAAGGAAAAACCGACAATCTGATCTATCTATCGGATAAACCTATAACGGAAACACCCATACAGATTAGTGCCGGAGGATACAAAACTTTGAACCATAATTTGAATACAGGTCAAACAGAGCTGTCTTTGGGATTAGAACCATTCCCTGAAACCGTTGCTACCAACCCCGATAATAGCCAAGCAACACCAGCAGCAGAACCCCTCAATGAACCTGCCCCACCCTCCAAAGAAACATCATCCGACAGGCCAAAAGTAAAACAGCCCAAAATGGAATTCATCAAGGGCGGCACCTTTGATATGGGCAGCGAGGATGAAGACTTTTTATTTAGTGCAAAACCTGTTCATAAAGTAAGCGTAGATGATTTTTATATGGGTCAGTTCGAGGTAACGGTTGGAGAATTTGAACAGTTTATCAAAGCCACCAACTACCAGACGGATG
>JAHDGC010000113.1 GCA_020627865.1 Saprospiraceae bacterium
GGGATTATAATTTGTTAACAGAGTCGTTCCGATCGCGGAGCGACTCTGTTTTTTTTTGCAATCGTTTTATCCCAATGTTAAAGTGCGGACATTTGTTAAAATGATAAAATTGCTAACTTTGTATATAGTATCTAGAATCATTACATAAGAAAGCCACAAAATATTGTTAATGCCAAAAAACACCATTGATGTCATTATTCCTGCTTTTAATGAGGAAGCATCCATTCCGTTGGTGCTTGAAGAAATCCCCAAAGACTTAGTGCGAGAGGTTATTGTTTGCAATAATGCGAGTTCAGATGATACGGCAAGCAGAGCAAGGGCAGCCGGAGCCATAGTGGTGGATCAACTCCGAAAAGGATATGGAAGTGCTTGCCTGAAGGGGATGGAATATCTGGCACAGAAAGCAACTCCTCCCGATATCGTCGTTTTTATCGACGGTGATTATTCGGATCATCCACAGGAAATGTATGGTTTGGTCAAACCGATTTTGGAAGACGATATGGATATGGTCATCGGTTCTAGAGCCTTGGGGAATCTGGAATCGGGGGCAATGCAGCCACAACAGATTTTTGGCAATTGGTTAGCAACCACTTTAATCCGATTTTTCTTTAAGTATGAATTTACAGATTTAGGCCCCTTTCGGGCAATTAAATATGATAAATTACTCGAACTGGAAATGGCCGATAAGGATTTTGGCTGGACGGTAGAGATGCAGGTAAAGGCCGCTAAAATGGGATTTCGTTGCACCGAAGTTCCGGTGAATTATCGCTGCCGAGTTGGTGTCTCAAAAGTTTCCGGTACGGTAAAAGGAACCATCTTAGCCGGACATAAAATTTTATGGACGATCTTTAAGTTGTTGTAATTACTTATTGGTTCTTTTTCATCAAGGAAAAAGAACGATAAATCATCTTGACTACTATTTATTATGTTTTTATGTGCGTTTAATTTACATGACGATCTATTCCCTTTAAAATACTATGACTATCATAACCTATTTCATTCTTACAGTTTACGCAATTGCCTTGTTGTACATTACGGTATTTTGTATGCTACAACTGCATTTGCTTTTTTATTATAAACGTGGACAGAAAAGTATAGCTATAAAGGAAATAGAAAATTTATCAGCGCAACAAATAGATTTTCCTTTTGTAACGATACAATTACCGATATTCAACGAAATGTACGTCGTAGAGAGATTGGTCGATAGTATTGTGAAATTTGATTACCCGAAGGATAGATATGAAATTCATCTGCTGGATGATTCTATAGATGAAACGCTCGAAATTTCAAAGAAAAAAGTAGCCGAATATAAAGCCAAAGGTTTTAACATCGATCTGTTTCACCGCACAGACCGAACAGGCTATAAAGCCGGCGCATTAAAAGCAGGAATGCTGCATGCCAAAGGAGAATTTATTGCCATCTTTGATGCAGACTTTTTGCCCAAATCCAACTTTCTAAAAGCGACCATCCCGCATTTTAATAACGAAAAAATAGGTGTAGTTCAAACTCGCTGGGAACACATCAACCGCGATTATTCTGTCCTTACGCGGATGCAGGCCATGCAGTTGAATGTTCATTTTACCGTAGAGCAACAAGGTCGCAAGGCCGGGAACTGTATGTTACAATTTAATGGAACCGCAGGAGTCTGGCGCAGGAAATGTATCGAAGATGCAGGTGGTTGGGAGGCAGATACCTTGACCGAAGATCTAGATTTGAGTTATCGCGCACAGCTAAGGGGCTGGGAAATTATTTATATGGAAAAATTTGGTTCTCCAGCAGAGCTGCCTGCCGAAATGAGTGGTTTGAAATCCCAACAATTCAGATGGATGAAGGGTGGGGCAGAGACAGCTCGGAAGATGTTGCCAACAGTTTGGCGATCGGATCAGCTTAATTTAAAACAAAAGTTACACGCAACAGGGCACTTGATGTCTAGCGGCGTCTTTATCTTCATTTTTATCGCTGGGGTGTTTAGTGTACCGCTACTTTTTTTATTGCAAACCTTTGTTTTTCCGATGAATTATTTTGCCATATTTTTCATCGGAACCTTGTCGATTGTTGCAGTATATTATGTGGCCAATGTGCAAGCAGAAATTTCAGGAGAACCCAAGTGGCAAAATATACTTAAATTTTTATTGCTGTTTCCGCTGTTTCTATCGCTTTCGATGGGGCTTTCCTTGCATAATACCATCGCGGTTTTGCAAGGCTACTGGGGGCGGCAATCGCCCTTTGTCCGGACACCAAAATTTGATATTAAGAGCATCAAAGATCGCCTGAAAAATCAACAATATCTGAACCGAAAAATTTCTTGGACAACCATGCTGGAGGGTTTGCTTTGTTTGTATTTCCTAGCTGCGATTTACTACGGGATTGTCGTGTTGGGAGATTTTACCTTTATGATCTTTCATGCCTTTCTTGCCATAGGATACGGCACCATTTTTTATTATTCCATCCGACATGTAAAGGGGTGAATCGAAAAGATATAAATAGTGAAGGAAAGTTGCGCGCTTGGTCTCCTTTTGAGCCTGCTTGTGTGTTTATGAAAATAGGCAGTACAGGAAGAGGAGGGCAATATCTCCCATTCCTCGCAGGCTTCACCTTCCTGATATTAATACAGCTGATCGGCTACTTTTCCAAGCAGTCAGACTTTTCTTTTTTCTTTCCGTTGTATGCAATTTCCTTTATAATTTACCTTGCCATTTGTTTGTCTTTCTCTTGTTCAAATAACAAGTTTTCTTCTATGAGCAGGAATCCCTCTTCTGGGACAGAGGAGAGCGATCCCAGAAAAACATTCTATTTCTTCATCGCAATAGCCATCCTAACCCGATTAGGCATACTCTTCGCATTCCCATTTTTATCTGATGATGTATATCGCTTTATCTGGGATGGCCGACTGTTGATGGCTGGACACAATCCATTTGAGTATCTCCCCGCGCATTATATCGAAAATGATATTACCGTGCCGGGCATTGACGCAACCTTATTCTCAAAATTAAATTCGCCAGAATATTTCACCATTTATCCTCCTGTTGCACAAGCTACCTTTGCCTTGGCAGTTTGGCTTTTCCCAACAAGTTTGTATGGTAGTGCGGTCGTCATGAAAACTTTGCTCTTCCTGACAGAGCTGGGCAGTATATTTTTGTTTATAAAATTGTTGCAACATTTTAAGTTGCCAGCATACAACATCTTCTGGTACATTTTAAATCCCTTGATTATCTTAGAAATTTGTGGCAATCTCCACTTCGAAGGAGCGATGATTTTCTTTTTGCTTGGGGCCATTTATTTTTTAGTAAAAGGAAAAACGAAAACTTCGGCTGTCATGATGGCGCTTTCCATTGCCTCTAAATTGTTACCCCTAATGTTCCTCCCGTTTTTGATTCGACGATTAGGATGGCAACGCAGCTTACTGTATTTTTCAATTTTAGGGATGACCTTACTCTTGCTATTTATGCCAATGCTAGGGGGAACTTTCTTTTCCAATTTTGGCGAAAGCTTAGATTTATACTTCCGGAAATTTGAATTCAATGCCAGTATATATTATTTGCTTCGCTGGATTGGATTTCAATGGGTAGGCTACAATATGATTGCACAAATTGGTCCGCTACTGGCTGTCGGTACTTTGTTGGGCATTTTGTATTTGACTTACAAAGAAAAAGAACCTTCCTGGCAAAAATTCCCCGAACAATGTTTGTGGGCAATCAGCCTTTATCTCCTGCTGGCCACGACAGTTCACCCTTGGTACCTCAGCCTTCCATTAGCCTTATGTGTGTTCACGACTTGGCGATTCCCGATACTATGGTCATTCCTCATCTTTGGAACTTATTTTAATTATAGTTATCCCGTTTACCACGAAAATATGTATTGGGTGACACTAGAGTATATTCTACTCGCTTCTTTTTTGTTTTATGAATTACACAATCTGACTGCTCGCAGCAAAACGGTCTAACTGCTCTGCGCTCTATTCTAACACCCACCCGTGCTTCTCCCAGTCTTCCGCATAGTCCACATCGCCGAGTGTTTGCAACAAAGCATAAGTCTTCTCCAACTTCCAGATTCTTTCCAGCGTTTCGTCAAGTACCTTTTTCGTGCTCCATTCCATATCCTCAAACAAAGCCTTCGAATTTTGTTTCATCCCCAACAAATAGTACCCTCCATCTTCGGCAGGCCCAAGCACGTAATCTGCACGGTTCAATTTTCGAAAAGCAGATTTCAATATTTTAGAAGTCAATCCAGGGCAATCGCTTCCAATAATGATCGCCTTGTCATGTTTTTTTAAAATAATATCCAATGCCGTGTGCATTCTTGTGCCGAGGTCATCCCCCTGCTGTAACTTTTTGGTGAAGTCATCATTGCGCCAGTCATCATTTTCTCCGATAGTATCAGTATAGAAAACGTACCGATCCACATCAGTTTCTAGAGCAACTTTACGAGTATGCTCTAATAAGGAATGATAAATCTGAAGGGCTTTTTCGTCGCCGAGCGTTGCGGCCAACCTAGTTTTGACTTTCCCCAGAACAGGGTTTTTGACGAAAATAATAAGTGCTGATTTGTGCATACGTAATTATGTATTACTTTTTGTGCAAAAGTAAGCATCAATTAGATAAAATCACTTTGTAAACGATTTTTTTATAAAAAATATGTTTACAGGTAAAGGAAACCCTATATAAATTTGGAAGTAGAGGGAAATTGTGCGTTCGCAAACCCTTCGGGAATAGGGGAGCGATTGCAAAGTTTCCCTTTCTATCATTTCTCTTTTTTCTTCTGCTCATCAGGATTGGGAGCCCGCAATTTTGCTCCGTCCTTCAACTTCCGAGCAACAGCAGCATACGGCCCCGTAACCACTTCATCCCCTTCACTCAAACCAGACAAAATCTGAATATTATCATCATCCTGAATGCCCGTTTTTACTTCCACCATTTTAGCAGAGCCACCATTGTAAAGAAAAACAACTTCTTTCACTTGTTTTGATGCTTCTCCTTTCTTTTGAATTGGCCCACCATCTCTAGTCGTTACGCTTTGAATCGGAATACTAAGTGTATTTTCTTCGGTATGCGTGTTAATATCCACACTCGCGGACATACCAGAACGGAGTGGAAATGATGCTGCTGGTTTGATAAGATGCTGGTATGAAGTAGGATCTATTCCGATTTTTACGGCAAAGTTGGTTACTTGATCTGTCGTAAGGCTTCCGGTACCACTGTTAGAGGCTGAGTTGGCAATTTCTGTCACCTTTCCTTTGAACTTTTTATCCAAATGGGCATCGACTTCTATATCTACTTGATCCCCAACACTTACCCGCAAGACATCATTCTCTGTTACATCTACCCGCACTTCCATTGCATTGAGATTAGCGATACGCATGAGTTCTGTTCCGGCCATCTGTGCTGTTCCAACGACGCGTTCACCTTGCTCGATATTCAAGGCGGAGACAATGCCACTATTGGGAGCATAAAGTGTCGTTCTTTTCAGGTTGGTCTTTGTTTCCTTCAGGGAAGCCTCCGAGCTTTTTACGGTAAAGTCTGCAGCCTTGGCAGATTGTCTAGCGGCATCCAGACTGGCTTTTGCCGTACTTACGCTAGCTTCAGATGACCTGATGTTTGCCTCTAGGGCTTTTAGATTGGAGTACGAAGCATCAAAATCTGCCTGAGAAATGACACCTTCTTTATGAAGGGTAATATTGCGTTCGTGAATGGCTTTGGTGTTCTCCAATTGCGCCTTAATTTGGTCCAGTTGCGATTCTGCTTGTACAAGGGAACCCTTAGCCCTATCGATACCAGCAGCGGCATTCGCACTTTGTGCCTTTGCATTATTCACACTCGCTTCTGCCCGTTCTACTGCTGACTTATACACATCGGGATCTATCTTTGCCAGGATTTGCCCCATCGTAACGGAGTCGCCTTCTTTAACATAAAGTTCCACCACCTCGCCAGAAACATCAGAACTGATTTTGATTTCCTTCACCGGAAATACCTTGCCACTTGCAGAAACGATTTCGCTAATATCCCGAAGGCTTGCTTTTTCTTTGGCTACAGCCTCTCCTTTCGGTTTGCTTTTAGATTTATAAAAAACAGCAGCAATTAAGGCTGCTACCAAAAGCAACAAAACCCAAATTAGTTTGTTCGATTTTTTTGTAGGTCTGTTCTTCTCCATCAAGTTTTTACTTAATTTTTATAACAATAATTTCGCAAAATGCTTTGCTGGCTATAATGCCGTGTTCTATACGGATGTATTCCAAATTTTTGTTTGGTATCGGTGCTATGCACCTAGAAAATTGCGGGGAATTACTTTGTTTTACAAACGGTTCCGCTCCTCTGGAGCTATATAACCCTGATGTTCTCTTTAGACTCACCTTAAACAACCAAGAATTTACAATAATGCAAATTTCATAGAAATGCTCCGAATCCCGAGTCTTATCCACTAATGCGTCTGACTTCTCGCAGCGAAGCGGTCTCTATTCTAACAATGAGCGATAGCGAATGGTCTAAAATCTAAAATCTAACATCTAAAATTTCATCTCATTCCCCATATAATAATCCACAATCTTCAACTTAAAAAGATAATCATATTTCGCGACAATAAGATTTACCTGTGCCTGATCCAAATTATTTTTACTCGTCGTCAACTCAAAAGAATTAATGGCACCAAGATCAAAGCGCTTTTGCGTATTTTCATAAGCGATACTACGAGCCTCGACCGTTTGCTGAGAAGCTTCCAATGTTTTTCCGGCGGCTTTAGCGTTGGCGATGGCTGTTTGAATATCCGACTTTAACCGTTGTCTAACCTGTTGATTATTCAATTGCGTTTGTAGAATATTTAATTCTGCCCGTTCTACATTGATCCTTGTCCGATGATTATTGTAAATCGGGATACTCACATTTGCTCCAAAATTTTGGCGAAAGTTTCTACTGAGTTGGTTAAAATAAGGATCTTCTGGGATGAGGGGTCTAGTAGAGTATACCGTATTAGCAGCTGCAGATAGATTCACGCTGGGTCTAGCCCCTGCTTTGGCAATATCAACACCAATTTCTGCACTTTTCAAATTCATATCTCCAGCTTTGATGGCAGGCTGTTGTTGAACAGCAGTGCTGTAAACTTCTGAAAGTTGATAATCCAGTGTTGCTGCATCAGGGATAGGAATTTCTGGTTTATCAATTTTTAAGTCATAATCCGGTTCCAGTAATAACAATTGCTTCAGGTTGAGGTAGGCAATTTCAATAGCATTTTCTTTATTCACAATATCTTGTTCATCCAGTGCAATTGTAGCCAGAATATCTAGCCGATCATTCTTCGGGCGGGAACCTGCCTTGATGAGTTTGTCGATTTGGTCCAGTTGGTTTCTACTTTGGGCAATCCTTTTGTTAGAATTTTCGAGTTGTTCTTCCGATAATAAAATATTTAGATAAGCTGCCGCGACATTCAGGGCAAGATCATACGACGTTTGTTGCGCATTGGCCTCTGCTGCTGCAATGTCATATTGCGCTTGTTTAATAGAATTTTTAATTCTTCCCCCATTATAAAGCAAAAGGCCAGAGGAGAGAGAAATGCCATTTGATCCCGTAGCATTTGTTGTAAAGGAATTGGTGATCGGATCAATAGAACGCCCCGAGTTCATACCAACACTAAAACCCCCATTGAGATTAGGTAATCGAGATTTAACATGCCCCTGTTCCGTCAATTTTGCATTTTGAATGGCAATAGCGGACTGCTTGATAGATAAACTATTCTGTTGGGAATGGCGCACGCATTTTTCCAATGACCAAATCTCCTGTGCACTGACGCTTATGTTAAAAGTTAAAAGGATTAAACCAAGAAAACTAAACTGAATATATTTGTTCATTTCTCTTTATTTTATTGTTTTTTACTTGAATTTTTCTTGAAATTCATTTTTAATACACATTTTTTTATAAAAACCACTCGAAAAATAAACTATAAGTTCCAATTAAAAGGCAAATTTATATAAAGAGTGATTAAATTCGGATTAACACAACTAAAAATGGGACATTGCACCATGCCCGCATCCAAGATGCGAACCAATAGGCGAACCGGCTGGCATATCCTTGGCCTTTTGTTTTTGCCACAACTCCGGATGTTCCCGAAACCGTCGTAGTTCCTCCAATCCAAAAAGGTAGTGGGCTTTTTCTGCTGTATCAGAAGTGGCAACCACGCGTTTTCCCAGCCAGTTTTCCAACGCTGCTAACTTCAGGATTACCTTCGATTTTACCAGCGTCGAAATATTTTCATGCTGCGCCAATGCCATCAATTCATTCAATACTAAACCATCTACAATATGCTGAATGGCTCCGGCATAATCTTGTTGCCTATTGGCTTGCCATGTTGCTGTAAGCAAGTGATCAATCAAGCTTTCTAAACTGGGTAGGTTTTTGTCAAAGGCATGCTGTTCTACTAACCGGCTTGCCCGTTGTGGATGGAGAATGAACGCAATATTGGCGGCGGCCAGACTTTCAGCAGCGGTCAACGGATCGAATCCTAGCCCTTTCCTAGATTTCATGCTTTCTCTTCCTCGACTGTATCCTGGAGGTTTGGGTGGAATGAGTTTTACAATATGCTTCGGAACGGCAAGTTGATCGGGCTGTAGATATTTCAATAAAGCATCCAATGCTTTTTCTTGTGCGGGAGCTGAAATAAATTCAGGCCCAGATAACTTATCTCCCCTTGCTGTATAATCATAATTTACACCACCAACCAATTTAGCAACAGCTTCTAACTGATAACGGGTAGCAAAATACAGGGGAACAAAAACTTCTTCAAGGGTTGCCATGGGCATGCCTTCCGGAATGGCTTTTTCAGAAAAGTTGGCCATTGCTTTTTGGCGAAGGCTCCCAAGTCGCTCCAATTCTGTAATGGCATCATCACCATTGTCCCATAAGTGTGCATAAGGATGCATACCACCCGCTGGTCTGGCATCCCGATCAGAAATATAACGGAAGCCGAGCCGTGTATTTTCTGTTATAATTTTCTGGAGTTCAACAGATTCATCCACGTTTTCAGGAAAATCACTATACCCATAAATAATTGTCCTTTTATCCCATGCACCAATTTTATCATCATAAGCCTCGGAAAAATCAAGGGATCCATCTGCTTGGAAATTGACAAAAGGGTGGGGATAATCCATTACTGAGGCACGGTCATTTGTGCTGGCTGCAAAATTGTGAGCTAAGCCCAAAGTATGCCCAACTTCATGGGCCGAAAGCTGCCGCAAACGAGCCAGTGCCATCTTTTCCATTTCTTTAGAAACAGCTTGCCCTTCTTCGTAAGGGCAAAGTAAGGCTTGTGCAATAAGGAAATCCTGCCGCACCCGGAGTGAACCTAGTGAAACATGCCCCTTGATGATTTCTCCCGTTCTGGGATCCGTCACGGAACTGCCATAAGACCAGCCTCTTGTTGCTCGGTGCACCCATTGTATAACATTATACCTTACATCGAGCGGATCGGCTCCTTCTGGCAACATTTCTACTCGGAAAGCATCCTTGTAACCTGCGGCCTCAAAGGCTTGATTCCACCATCGAGCACCATCCAGCAGGGCGGAGCGAATGGGTTCCGGTGTGCCTCGATCCAGATAATATACAATAGGCGCAACCGCCTCACTGATGGCGGCGTTGGGGTCTTTTTTTTCCAGTCGATGACGGCGAATAAACCTTTTGGTCAGGGGCTGGTCAATCGGCGTGGCGTAATCCTGAAAGCTGATGCCAAAATATCCGGAACGCGGATCCATTACACGAGGGGTATATTTATGGTCGGGTAGCTTGATGAAAGAATGGTGCATCCGGCAAGAAACAGATTGCGGGGTAGGGGCTACTTGCCGGATATAATCTCCTGAAGGTTTTCCCTTGAAGGTAATCAAGGCTTCCAGTTCTGTATTGTCCGGAAAGTTTTTGCAGCGTTCTGGATAGATGGCAGAGCGCGAAATGTCAAGCTTGTAAGTGCCTTGTTTTGTTCTGGCTAAGGTGCCGACTACATTATGAGCATCCCGAAGCAGGAAGTCTGTTGCATCGACGAGGTGATGATTTTTAGAACTGGCCTTTATCGTAAACCCCCAGAGGACAGATTGGGCGAAAGCCTCCTCAACAGCACGCTTTTCTTCGGGGCTATCACTACCCGCACGGAAATCTTGATTGGGTTGGATAAGTAAAATTTTATTGCCACTCCTCATGAATTTGACCACATGGGTGTTCCCTAGTTGTCCTCTGTCTAGGCCAATATCGTTAGAGCCTAATCCGGCAGAGAGGGAATTAACATACAAAAGCTCTTCGTCGAGTTTATCAATCAGTAACCAGATTTTTCCCTGCTGATCATCTTGATAAAAATCGAGAAATCCTTCAAAATGGAGCATGTTTTTTGTATGCTTTGTTATAGGGTCTGATGTCGTGAGGTTTGCGCCGGCTTTTTTGGTTTGAGAACAGGCAAAAATGTGGGAGCAAAGGAAAAGCAGGATGATTTTTTTCATTAAATTGATGTTTGTTTTTATGGGCGTCTAACGATATTTCAGGCTTACAAAAAGCTAATATAGGAAAAGACAGAGAAGGCAAAAAACGAAATCGGATGAATGGGGCATTTTTGGACAAATTTTGCCATACAAAAAGTAGTCTAATGCTCATGATATGGTGTTCTAGTGTTGGAAGTGTAAAATTTTGATTATCAGTAAGTTGAAGTGAATTATTTGTGTTAAAATTGGACATTAAGACAATTTTAACGCTTTAAAACTGTTTATATTCGTATTATTATACTAATTTTATTATGTGATACTCCATCATTGTTGATTTTTTAATTAAAATTATTAAAACCAGTAGTTATGAAAGCGTTCAAATTTTACCTATTAGCCATCCCTTTTATCTTTGGTCTTACTTCTTGTGGAGATGATATAGTAGAGAATTATTATCCAGAAGAAGATTACAAGATTATTCAAGAATATCTCAATCTTCCTAATGGTAGTTTAGATTATAAACTTACCTTTCCATCTTATTACAGAACGACAGAAAGAGATTTCAGTCCAGCATTAGCAACTTTGGGGCGGGTGCTTTTTTATGATAAAAATCTGTCCAGTGATCGAAGCATTTCCTGTGCTTCTTGCCACAAACAATCCCTAGCTTTTTCTGATGATAAATCTTTTAGTGATGGTGTCGAAAGCCGTCAAACCTCTCGGAATTCGCTTCCGCTAGGAGCTGTTTTCAGTTTTGTGGAATATTACGGTAGTTCTTCCTCCGGTCGTGTTCCTTTCTTTTGGGATAACCGGGCAACTTCTGTTCAGGAGCAAGCGCGCCAGACTTTTGCCAATGAAAAAGAGATGAATATGCCAATGGATCAAGTGGTCAGTCGGGTACGGGAATTACCTTATTATGCACCGCTGTTGAAAGCTACCTTTGGAGGAAGCGAAGAGGTTGATGAGGATAAAGTCTTGGCGGCAGTCAGTGAGTTTGTGAATGCATTGGGTAGCTTTGATTCCAAGTTTGATAGAGAATTATCTTCATTTAATGGTTCTTTTAGCACGGCAATCTCAGATGCAAACCGTAATTTCCCAGGATATACTGCCCAAGAAAATCAGGGTAAATCTATTTATATGAATAATTGTAGTAGTTGTCACGGCGCTATCATGGGCTTGCCTGGTGCGGTTCAGAGTAACAATGGGCTTGACCTGACTTATGAAGATAAGGGTGTTGGAGAGTGGAATGCCGATCAGGTGAATAACGGCACCTTTAAAGTCCCTACGCTTCGGAATATAAGCTTAACTTATCCATATATGCATGATGGTCGCTTCGAAACCTTGGAAGAAGTGGTAGACCATTATAGTGCAGGGATTCAAGATCATCCTAACCTTGACCCTTTATTGAAGGTGGGTGGTGTTCCTAAACAATTTAATTATTCGGAGGAAGAAAAGGCTGCGCTGATTGCATTCTTGCATACCTTAACTGATGACAAATATCTAACTGCTGAGAAATATGCAGATCCTTTTAAATAGGCGTCAATCTGCATATTCCAATATTATTGGTTTGCTCTTCTTATTGGGTATTTTCCTGTGTGGTAATGGTTGTAGCCATTATTACTATGTGCCCAATGATAATAATTTACTGGCCCTGACGGAGAAGGGAGATCTGAAAGTCGCAGGCGGCGGTAATTTTAGTGGTGAATTTAGAAGTTATGCCCTACAAGCAGGGTATAGCCCGATAAAGCATCTGGGTTTCAAAGGGCAGTTTTTCCGTGTTCATGATAGATATGGCTCGCCTGATGATAGTGGAGGTGCCGTGTATCGGGATGCCCATTATGGGAATGGTTTTGCTGCCGAAGGAAGTATTGGAGCTTATTTGATTGGTAGGGATTGGGGGGAAGAGCAAGCACGGCATCTTATGCCACTGAGAAGTACCTTTGATTTGTACCTGGGCTATGGCAGGGGGGAGGTCAACAACAGCTATATTACTTACAGTCCTATTAATCTAGAAGGTGCCATCACGGGAGATACCGAGCTGAAGCTGAATAAATATTTCTTGCAAGCCGGTGCGCATTTAAGTTTGTACAGTATTAGTTTACATTTAGGCTTCCGGAGTAGTGTGTTGGATTATTCGAAGGGCGTGATCAATGGTAATGTTGGAGAAAATAATAAACTGGATATTTATAAGATTCAGGAACTTGATCCGATATTTACTTACGAAACGTCTTTCAGATTTCAAGTTGGGATTCGGCATGCCCGTTTATTCCTTTCTGGAACAGCTGCTCGGTATAGTGAAGAATTAAATGATTTATTTAAACAGTCTATTTTTCAAGTAGGGGGCGTTGTGGAGTTAGATGAAATATTCAAGAAGAAAGAGACAATACCCAATACTGCTGATTTTTAATGCACATTAAATTATTATATAGTAGAAAATTGTAAATATATAACTGGTTCTAATTAATGGGAAATAATGGCTCCAAGAGAAACAACAATATTAAAAGACACCTTTGTGACTTTGAAAATAATTCCCATAAGACAAGATTTATTTCATTAGGATGATCATTTCATTTTGTTCCCTGAGTATCCAAATTTAGTAAACCTAGAATTGTCTTTAAAAAAATAATCAGGG
>JAHDGC010000977.1:0-662 GCA_020627865.1 Saprospiraceae bacterium
TTTTATGTAATCTATTAGCTGAAACCGAAACTTTCCTGATGGATTTTGCCCCCAATAAACTATTGGCCATTTTATCTAACCTCCTGAGTAATGCTATTAAATTTACCCCGAAAACGGGCATGTATATTTACAGGTAAGATTCTAAACAATCATCTTTTACAATTAAAATTTTAGACATGAAACTTTTACTCTCTTTCCTATT
Source organism: Saprospiraceae bacterium (assembly GCA_020627865.1). Taxonomy (GTDB): domain Bacteria; phylum Bacteroidota; class Bacteroidia; order Chitinophagales; family Saprospiraceae; genus JAHDGC01. The sequence continues at coordinate 203 of JAHDGC010000977.1, forward strand.
CGTTGTTTTATGCGCACCGATTCTTGTCGCCTTCTCCCCTATGAATTACGGGGATGATTTTTCAGGCACACTTTCTGATCCCGGAGAAATAGATTTTTACACATTTGAAGGCACTCCCGGAGATAAACTAAGGATCAGGGCTAGACCGAGTTTTTCTTCTGTTGAACTTTGCATCCAGATTCAAAACCCAGATGGTTCCAATTTAGTTTCGGATTGTCCTTCTACAAATGGATTACGTGATCTTACTTTTACGGTATCACAATCGGGTACCCATACCATTTCTATTTATGATTTTGGTAATAATGATACAGGGTCATATGGAATCTCATTAGATGTTTTGAATGATGCTGCCTTCGCTACTTCCCTAAGTTGCGGAGATAACATCAGCGCATCCTTATCCAACCTTGCCGAAATGGATGCTTACCGGATAAATTTTGATCCGGGCACGCTATACCGCTTG
>JAHDGC010000977.1:762-2060 GCA_020627865.1 Saprospiraceae bacterium
ACACCCAGGGGTATGGACTCTCCGTCCAGGCTTTAAATGATACTTCTTGTGCAACGGTACCTATCAGTTGCGGTGATAACACCAGTGGCGCTCTATCTCAGTATGCCGAAATGGATGCTTACCGGATAAATTTTGATCCGGGCACGCTATACCGCTTGCGATTAAAGTCTTCATTTTCCACAGGTGATTTTGCCATAGAAATTTATGACCCATCCGGTAATTCCATCGCCACCAAATCGGCAAACTCACAAGGGTTGGCAGACCTCGAATCATTCCAACCATCGGTAACCGGCCAACACATCATCCTTGTATACGATGATGATGGCGCAGACACCCAGGGGTATGGACTCTCCGTCCAGGCTTTAAATGATACTTCTTGTGCAACAGCCATCAATTGCGGCGATGACATTGGTACCTCTCTATCTCAGTATGCCGAAATGGATGCTTACACATTTTTCGCCGAAACAGGATCGCCAATAAATATCTCCGTAATAGCCAGTTCAAGTTCTCTAACAGGAGAACTTCAACTATATGATATGACCAGTAATATGGTAGCGATGGATTTAGCAGATAACAATATTAATACAATAAATCATATTGCAGCATCAACAGGCAATTACTTAATCATTTATTCAGATGTTGGAGGCAACAATACGGGTAGCTATACCATGAATTTATCAGGAGAATGTAGTTTACCACAAAGTTGCATTAGCGATATACATTTGAATAGTACTATGATAAATTCTGGCAACTACCATTCAGCCAATACCTTAAATTCTTCCGGGCAGATTACTAATGATGCTTTTGTAAACTACAAAGCAGGGAATACTGTTTCCCTCAATCCCGGTTTTTGTATTAATCCCGGCTCACAACTTTTCATCAATATTGAAGACTGTATCTCCCAGCGTCCAAACCAGAAAGGCAAAAGTCATTAATTTAAACGACTTATAAGTTGGTGTAACGAACAACAATATTCTAGATGATCGTGTATCTAATCCAAGTGGATACCCTTCGTTGCATCGACATTACTAGTTATGAGCAGAGTTTTGATCAAGTTTATCAAAGCTCTAGTTAAAACACCCGACAGGTATAGAAAACCTGTTTGGGTGTTTTTTTTTGTAATTTCAAATTAGCAACATATTTTCAAAACTCATCACACTCCCCAATTACCCCATCAAATTCGGCACCTTGATCCACCTGAAAACCAGCCTCCAAAATAATCTCCGTTGCAGCGCTGTAAATAACCGTTGCCGTTCCGGTGATGATGTCCGTGGAGCTGATATTTCCGGAAGAAAGAA
>JAHDGC010000114.1 GCA_020627865.1 Saprospiraceae bacterium
AGCTCGCTGAATATCTGTCGCCTTTTTCTTGTATGCACCGTTTACAAAATTATCTTCCAGTATTGTTTTTACATGCGCGATATACAGTTTCCTGTAATAATCATTTTCCAGCAATTGGGTAATTAACGGACGCTTCTGGTTTTTATCTTTATAATGAATAAACGGACTCAACTTTTGCATATCTTCAAGAGAAAGAGACTTCCCCTCATTCTGAAACCGGAACCCTCCGAAGTTGAGGTTCATATCCCACAGGATTGGTTGAAAAATCCCGAAAGAATCCTGATATAAATAATAGTTGTGGCAAAGTCGTCCGGAATAACTATCCAGATTAACCAAAACATTGTTATAGGCCAGCATCCACAATGCCTGATCTACATTGAGGATAGATTCAATTTTATCCGGTTCTTTATTTAAAATTTTACAAAGCCGGATCAGCTCATTCCAACTACTGGCCGTTTTCATTTCGTAGAGGCCAACATAACAAAGAGAATCATTGCCCAGATACATCAGGGAAGCCTTATCCCCAACAGAGCACCCACGAGGCTTGCTCCCGCCGATATTCCAGTCGGGATCACACTTGATCAGGATGCCCTTATTTTCTCCAAAATGTTGTTTGAGAAAACGCTCATCTACAGATTCTGTACTGTTGTAAAGCCCCAAGTAAGTATCATTCACATAAACCCGGACGAAGTTGGCCTTTGGCGCAGGCATGTACTTCCCCGCAATTTCGTACGAAAGTGCTTCCCGCAAAAAGCTGGGATCTCTGAAGACATTAGAAAGCTTGAGGGTTTCGTATTTACCGGGGAGTTTTTGCCCCTTTACCTTTTCGTTCACCTTAATATTAAAAGGCAGCTTGGAAGAACCCGATTTCAACACATTGAAATAAGAACTATTCCCCTTATAACGGATACCGACATCTTTGTAAGGGGTACCGTTAAAAGTCATATCGCCAATCATACGATTTTTGCCATTCTGTTTCAAGCCATCCAAAATCATCCCCCAATCCGGTTCCTCAAAGGTAATTTTAATATCTTTTACAGAACTAAGGTTGTACAAATCCTGACTGTTGGCAGAAAAAGTTACGATTGTAAAAAAAAGAAAAGCTATTAGTTTCATCATAATTTGCTTGAAGAAAGATAATTCTCTAATATAAAAAGCTCTAAAAGTATGTACGGAAATTCGCAATCTTTACTATAACGCTCAAAGCCTACAAATCATACCCCATTAATATAGACAATTAAGATAATATTAAGATTCTGTAAAAATTACAAATGAGGTCATGACCAAAAAGCCATCACCTCATTTGATAAAATCCATAACATAAAAAGCCTTATCTATTTATTTAACGCTTCCAAGTTCGATGTATTGGGTTCAAACATGTAATTTGACGGGTAAAAAGTTAAGGCCGCCGCATTTTCTGCTTCGATATAATATTCCAGCGTATCGCCTTGTGGGTCAATGGATGCTCCAAAAATATTATCGTTCGCTTTCCCATCGTTTGACTTTCCGTCATCTTTCATCCTAACCACCATAAAAGGCTGATCCTTCTGGAAACGATATTTCAGCTTCACCACTTTGGCATGTTTTTCTACCTTGGCCTGAATTTTAAAATTCACTACATTTTTATTGGCAAATTTTGCCCTGTCCAAAACCTTTACTTCCGTTACTTCTGGGGGGAAAATCGAAATATCGGGGTGCTTTTTCAAGAATTTTGTTCTTTTAGACATCAATTCTACAATACCCGGAATTTTACTTCTTTTACCAATAGTAGAACTCAAGCTTGATTTGAACTCCTCCAAATTATAATATTTATATTGATCGTTAGAATGCGGCACATAAATCAAGCTTTGCAATGCTTTAGCCCGCTTCTCGTATGCTCCATTGATAAAATTATCATACAAAATGGTTCTCAAGTGCGCCAGATAAATCTTTTTGTAAGCCGGTTCCGATAATAGTTTATTAATCAAAGGCTTTGCCACATTATCCATATGCAAAAACGGATCGAGTTCTTGTAGCTCCTTTAGTTTTAAATCCGAGCCATTCCCCGTGTTTTTAAAACTACCGAAAGAGAGGTTCAAATCCCAAACAATCGGATTAAAAAGCCCTTTACTATCCCTGTACATGTAGTAATTTTGGGAATGCTGCCCGGAATAGCTACTCAAATTCACCAAAACATTATTGAAAGCCAACATCCAAAGCGTCCGGTCTACATTCAAAACCTTCTCGATATCCTTGGGATTGTTATTCAAAATATCAGTCAATTCAATAAGGTCATCCCAGCCATCCTTTGACTTCATTTCATAGTTACTCAGGTAGCAACTGGCATCGTCTTCATACTCCAAGGCGGCATAAATCCCTTTCTTACACCCTTTTCTATCTTTTTCCTTAACGGTAAGATCAGGGCTACACTTGAAGAAGCTGTTATCTGACGAGCCAAAATTATCCGTAAGGAATTTATCATCAATATCCTGCACATTTACAAACAGGCCAATGTATTTGTCATTTATAAATAATCGGGTGTAATTCGCTTTTGGAGCAGGCATATACTTTCGGGCAATCTCGTAGCTGAGTACTTCCCGCACCATACTAGGATCCCTCAAAGCGTTGGAAAGCTTGAGCGTTTCGTACCCTTGGTGGTTTTGATTTTTATTAATGTAATTCAACTTAATATGCAATGCATTGCGCATGCTTCCGATGCGAAAAGAGCGACTCCCCCGATAACGAACCCCTACATTTTTATACAACTCTCCATCAATTTTCGCATTCCCCATTAACATATCGTTTCCGTGAATCCGTAGGGAATCCATCTCATCTCCCCAATTTTTATCCTTAAAACTGAGGCGTAATTCCCGAACTTTCCCAGTGTCATAAAAGTCGGTGGCATCTTGGGCATTTATGGTAAAGGTTCCACAGACAAAAAATACCAATATTACAAAGATTTTTGTATTCATGTTTTAAAATATTGAATTCTCTTAGATAATAGCAACAAAATTTAATCAAATCATTTTAGCATGGGATTGTTTGCTAGAAACGCTTCTTTAATCGTCTTTAGATGCAATAATACTAAAATTAGGTAAACTTTATGTATAAAAAGGAAGGGAATTTTATAGTTCACAATGATAATATGTCCGCTTTTTTTCTAAAAATTAAATCTAAATCTGGGGGACTGCTTGAAGCTGTCCCCCAGATTTCCCCAAAGCTCAGGCAATTTTACTCCCATCCGGAACGGGTTGCCCCGGCGCCAAAAGTACGACATCGCCATTTGGAAGCATATTCCCCAAAACCAAAACCTCCGACATTTTATGGGCAATTTGGCGTGGAGGGAAGTTCGTCACGGCGATAATTTGCCTTCCCACCAATTCCTCCAAGGTATACCTTTTGGTGATCTGCGCGCTGGACTGCTTCATCCCTAACTCCGGCCCAAAATCTATTTGCAGCAAGTAGGCTGGTTTGCGTGCTTGTGGAAAGGCAGCCGCCTCGATAATGGTTCCGGCATGCATTTCCACTTTTTGAAAATCTTCGTAAGTAATCATCAACTAGATTTTTCATCCAAGCTAATGGTTAGCTTGGGATAACAACTCCTAAGAATTTATAGCTTCAAAATTTCCGGTCTGCCTATTTTTGACAACATTATTCCAATCAAAATAACGGCCATTCATAACAACATATACCCCTGAGGATAAGGTTTGACTAAAAGCTAATGCACTCCCCAAGTTGAAAAAGCCATCTGAGGATGTTCCAAAAGCATATGGAATCATGGCTCCAGTAAGAACAATCGTCTTTTCTGGAATCTTTGCCGCTGCTAGCACCTCTGCCGTTTTCACAATCCTGTCCGTTCCATGTGTAATGATGATGCTATTATTCGGACACTTTCGGCAATTATGGACAATAATATCCCTGTCTTCATCCGTCATCTCCAGGCTATCCACCATCATGAGGGTTTTAACATCAATATCCAAGGTGCACCGCCCTCGTTGAAACATTTCTTTCAGATGGGTATCCTTGAAAAATAATTCTCCGGTAATGAAGTTGTATTCCTTGTCAAAAGTGCCTCCGGTTATGTATACTTGAATCATAAAACTTAGTGTGGTTTTTCGTGAGCCTGTGTGCTTATTTTTTATCCTTGATTTGTTCAATAATACCCTGCACTTCGGACATCGTTAAATCTGTTATCTCTACAATAGTCTCAATTGACATCCCTTTTGCCCAACACTTTGCTACCACACCTCTCCTTCCCTTTTCTATTCCCTTTTCCATTCCCTTTTCTATTCCCTTTTCCATTCCCTTTTCCATTCCCTTTTCCATTCCCTTTTCCATTCCTTCTTTTGTAGCCTTCTTTATGGCGAATGTCATACTTCCTATTTGATCCTGAATGGCAATAGCCGCATTATCATAAGCAATCAATTCGGCTTTATTCCAGCTATGCTTTTCTGCATCTTTATACGCTTCTCTCAAACCTTCATCATCAACATGCTCTGGGATCACATCTAAATTTTCTACGTTCTTAATGAAAAAAGTCCATTTTTCAATAAGTGTTTTTAGCTCATGAGCCTCTTTTTTAAACTTCCGCAATTCAATGAAAGAAAATTGAATATCTTTCAACTTATGCTCATAAGTTTCTTCATTTAGTATAATGTGATGAGAAAGATAACCAGGACTTTCAAAATAATTAAAATCTAAAATTCCTACAAAGTAGGCAGCTCTCAGCAAAGTATATTTTTGGCCACTATTTATTTGCATAGAATAATCTCTTGAGGCATAATATTGCACTCGTTTATCAAACCCTTCTTTACTCGTCATCTGCATTTCAACAATGAAATTTCGCCCTTTCCTATCTCTAACACTAACATCTATAATAGACGCCTTCTCCCCTGCGACCCTTGGTAGCAGATAAGGATTCGTTATCCTTACTGCAATTATTCGATCATCTCCCCTTAATTTTAGTACAGCATTGAGAAAAGATATGATAATGCTTGTTTTATTTTCATTTCCGAATATTTTGCGAAAAGCTACATCATTTTTTACATCTACAAATCTCATCTTGTTTAATTTTAATTCATAATTATAGCCAATTTACAACTTTTTTTGATCCGATTCTCAATAAAAAGCTCATAACAATAAATTCTTATAAAAAAACAAGCCCTACTCTTACTGCTTTAAAACACCGCTTTCGCGTAAATAGTAAACACCATACATAAAGGCCGCAAATAAAAGCACGGCAATAATAATCGTTGCGATAATCTTAATCCAAGATTTCGGTTTCTGGCCGTGGACCTTTCCGGTTTGGCCATTGATGGTAAAATGATAAACTTTATCCTGATAGGTATAAGAAGCCAACCAGATGGGCAAGATGATGTGTTTGAAAGTTTGCTTGGTTTTTTGGCTCCTGATGTGCAAATTTCTTTGGGTTTCTCCACCCAGTTGGGCAGAGCACATTTGCCGGATAATTTGATCCATGACGACTTCTGCTTTTTGGTAACCTTCATCCACCTCGACACTGTACACCTCGGCTTCCCAGCCAATCATCAGGCGAGGATCAAAATTGACGACTTCCTCCAAGCGGTAAGGTAAAATTCTACGCATATGGGTTTGCTCCAGTTGGGCAGAAGCTACCACCAGCACGTCATCCAGAAAATGGCTCAGGTGTCCCGATCGTCTTTGCCAGCGGATTTCCTGTACCTGCTGCGTTTGCATTTTACCGTTTACGGCAACACGCATCGTTCGAGTGTGGTAATGCCCCGCTTCCCCACTCCACTGCGACTCCGATTGGGCATCGTAAGTCCAGAAAGGGATATAAATACCATGTAAATCTTCGATGGCGGCCATCCTTTTCAGCTTGGAGGGATGGAAAAATCCCTTATTGATCCAGCGAACAAAACGCTTTTCGGCTTCCCTTCGACTGATGTAAAACGGGATGATTCCTATGGGTTGGATAAGTTTGTGATCATAAGCCTCAACATTAACATTACGGGAACCGCAAAAGCCACAATTCACCTTTATCCTATCGGCCTCAACCATGAACTTAGACCCACAGTTGTCACAATCAAAAACCTTTTTACCCAGATCTTCAGGAATATAGGAACTGACCTGATTCACTGCATCGGCTAGAGATTTTTCGACAACCTTATCGTTACAATCGTCAATATCTTCCAGATAGCCACAATGCCCACAGGAGATTTTTTTTTCTTCGGCAGAATAACGCAACTGGCTCCCGCAAGAAGGGCATGGGAGCTGGTAGGCATTTTCGATTACGGTTGCTTCGTCCATTGTTGCCATGTAAAACTGGTGTTGGTAATAATTATTGGTGGCAAACTACAATTATCAGGGCAAAAAACAAAAGTCGTTTGCAAAACGGTGATGATAGGATTAACCCTAAGGGATTGTTTAAAGCAATCCTTTAGGATTCTCAAAAAATTTCCATTTTATAACCTAGCCAACAGTTCTTTTTTCTTGGTATCAAATTCCTCGTCCGTCAAAACGCCAGCTTGTTTTAACTCTCCGAGTTCTTTCAACATGGCCATAATCTCCGCTTTGGATTGTGCAGGCTGTTGCTGGTTTTGATTCTGATTTTGCTGTTGCTGGAATTGTTGTTGCTGTTGCTGATTATTCATCATCATATTGGCCATACCAAATCCCATGCCCATACCGAGGCCTTCTCCTGCTCCACCACCGGGATTGTCCGCCGCTTTTTCAATAGATTGTGCTGTTTGGAATTGAGTAAACTTATTCATATCATCGACCATATTCATATTGGTCATCTTATCATAAAAAGCCTCGACTTCCTTCGGTAAAGAGGTACTAGAAATCTGGAATTTCACCAACTCAATCCCGAAAGCATCCAAATCCCGCTGGAGAATAGGTGCGATTTTATCCCCCATTTCGGTATAGTTCGCCACCATATCCAAGACGGAAACGCCCGCTTCTGCCAAAGCTTCGGCAAAACGAGGCGCAACAATATCCCGCAAGCTTGCCTCCACCTCTGAAACCTTTACCTGTCTGCCCGTTCCGGCAAATTCATGGAAAAACTTTGACGGATCACAAACTTTGATGAAATAAGTTCCAAAAGCCTTTACCCTGACCTGCTTGAATTCAGGGTCACGCATGATTACCGGATTCGGTGTCCCCCACTTGAGGTTGGTAAAAGTTTTCGTGCTTAGAAAATAGACATCACACTTGAAAGGAGAATTAAAACCATGATCCCAATGCTTGAGTGTTGTCATCAGGGGCATGTTCTGCGTGACCAGTTCATACATACCAGGATGGAAGAGGTCGGCCATCCGGCCTTCATCCAAAAACATGGCCACCTGAGATTCCCGGACAGTCAGTTTTGCCCCATATTTTATGTTTGCATCTTTGTCTGGAAATTTATGCAGGATGGTATCCTTATCTTTTTCTACCCAATCAATTACTTCTATAAATTCTCCACGAATAAAGTCAAATAAACCCATTTTATAAGTTTTTAAGTTGTGATTTTTAGATAAGTGAAAAAGTAAAAGGCCTAAAAGTAATCCCGATTAAAATATGGGATGTCACTGCGTTCCAAAAGTATGCACTTGTTAATCAGCAGTTTATAACTTTAGCGACCCAACTTATTTTGAATCTTTCACTAAATGCTAACGACTATTATCATTATTTTGGACAATAACTATACGATAAAAGTCACCTGAAAGGTACAGTCATCTTGGGCAAGATGCAAATATTTTGATACTGATGGGGTAAATTTATAGACGAAAACTTTGCTCATCTTAAAATGAAAGGGAATGCATGGGTTTTTGCCCACTGGAAAGCATCCTCAGATTCTGGCAAACCTGATAAACCAAAGCAAACAAGTAGGGATATTATACTACCTTGTCCGCACAGCTAGAACTGGCGAAAGCATCTGGCTTGGCTTTAAAGACAAAGCCCATTCCGAGAATATACCCCATAGCTTCTTTCAACGCGACATTGGATTTAAAATGCGGATCGGTATTGATGTCGGCATGCACTTCTAAAGCAATATTATATTTGTCCAATAAATCACAAAGGCTATAAGCAATCTCCACGGAACGACTCACTTCCATGATCATTCTTTCGCGGATTTTAACATTTTTCTCCATTTTTTCATTATGAATAAACATAAATCCGCCTTTTTTCTCTCTTAGAAAAACAATAACGGTGGCAAATTCCGTAATGCTACCCCGGACCTGTGAATCTGTACCAATACAGACTTTCAGCTTGTGGCCCTGCGCCATTTCTCGGATAATGGTTTCTTTAACCGCCTCCTTTATAGGTAATTCTATTTCTTGTCCGTTAAGTCTTCTCCATTTCTTCATGGCTATGTGTTTAAGTGGTCAATTATCTCCAATACATTAAACCTAATGCGTTTAACCTTGAATGGCTGAAGAGCTTGAAACCATAAAGTTCCGCCCCAACAGTTGCCTTCACTAATTTACAACGCACAGTAATCAACAATGTTTATTTTACAAATACTACTATTTACCAAATACAGATTGGGATGAAAAGGAAAGGGTAAATATTATTTTTATTTTCTAAAGATATTCAAAATATCCTTAAAAACAATATAAATGAACAAATTTATGTTTTCATGCCTGATATTTAGGCTAAAAGGAGCAATCGGTAACAATTTCTTATTGTGAAGGAAAATTATCATCTGGCCAAGCAGCAGAAATCGTTGGTTTATCTAAGCGGGCATTTATAGAAATTTTAGGCAAGTACAATGTTTCTGTATTTGGCTATGGAATAGAGGATATCCAAAATGATTTGAAAAGGTCTGAATAAATCTATTTTTTTGATAAAAAAGGCAATGGGTGCCATGATGGTGAGATGAAAAAGCGATTATCAAAAAAAATATTATAAGCATATAATAATTAAAAATATAAACATTATGTACCCTAGTAGGATGGGATCTCCCCCAAGCAACCACGAGACCATGCCCGATCCTTTCGGGCCTCATTGGCAGGCATAACCTCCCCCTTCAATTTCCGACATTTCGGAAAAGAACTATATAAAGGAGTCTTCACGCCCTGAATGCATCAAACAACCGGATCCGCATCGTCCAATACAATTCTATCAAATGAGAATAGCACATTCAGGCAAAGGAATAAGAAACACCTGAAATGCAATTATTTTATGTTTTCCAATAACAGGACAACATCAAGACAAATATAATGAAAATACTTTATAAATCAAATATTTTGTTTGGAATTCATTCAAAAAATGAAACAAAAATATTTCTACGTAAAATAATCGAAAAAGTACTCTGCACTTACTTTGCTAGTTATTCAGAATCAATCTAAAAAAAGCATACTATTCACTATTTCTTGCCATTTCCCATCAAAATTATCGGCAAAAATCGTAAAATTGTTCCATGAAAAGCATTATGATAAAGAATGCCCGTATCATAAATCGGGGACAAATAAACAGTGGAGACATTTTGGTAAAAAATGGCAGAATTGCCAATATTGCTCCTACAATCAACCTGCCTGCCGACCATGAGATCAATGCAGAAGGGCTATTCGCCATGCCAGGCATCATTGATGATCAAGTGCACTTTCGCGATCCGGGTCTCACCCACAAGGCAGATCTTTATACCGAACCTAGGGCAGCCGTTGCCGGAGGGGTAACCTCCTTCATGGAAATGCCCAACACAAAGCCAGCCGCACTCACCCAAGAATTGTTGCAGCAAAAATATGATACAGCAGCGCAGAAAAGTTTGGCCAACTATTCCTTTTTCATGGGTGCCGGAAACGATAATCTCGCGGAAGTTCTAAAAACTGATTCGGAGAAAGTCTGTGGTGTCAAAATTTTTATGGGTTCCAGCACGGGGAATATGCTGGTGGATAACCGACAAACCTTGGAGCACCTTTTCTCAAGGGTACCGATGCTGATTGCGACGCATTGCGAAGACGAAACGACCATCAGAAAAAATGCTGCTGATTATAAAGAAAAGTTCGGAGAAGATGTTCCAGTCAAAATGCATCCGATTATTCGTTCTGTAGAAGGCTGCCTGAAATCGTCATCCTTTGCTGTCGAATTGGCAAAAAAATACAATACCCGCCTCCATATATTGCATATCTCTACGGCAGAAGAACTAGCCCTATTCAACAATGATCTTCCGTTAAAAGATAAACGAATTACTTCCGAGGTTTGTGTCCATCACCTTTGGTTTGACGCTGATCAGTATGAGACCTTAGGCACGAAAATAAAATGCAATCCTGCTATCAAAGCGCCACATCACAAGGCCGCTCTTTTTGAAGCATTGCTCGATGATCGTTTGGATATTATCGCTACCGATCATGCGCCCCATACTATGGAGGAAAAGGCTGGGACTTACTTCAAAGCACCTTCTGGACTGCCACTCGTACAACATAGTATTAACGTCATGCTTGCTTTTCACCAAATGGGCAAAATTAGCATGGAAAGGATTGTCGAGAAAATGTGCCATGCTCCAGCGGAATGTTTCCGGCTCAAAGATCGGGGCTACCTCGAAGAAGGCGCTTGGGCCGACATTGTATTGTTAGATCCGGAAGCCAATTGGACGGTTGCCAAGGAAAATATTTTCTTCAAATGTGTTTGGTCGCCATTGGAAGGACAGCAATTCAAGGGACAGGTAAAGTCTACCATTGTTAGCGGCCACTTAGCTTGGCATGAAGGCCAGTTTAATGAAAATAAAAAGGGGGAAAGGTTGTTGTTTCAGGGGGTCGAGTAAAATCAAACTCTTTTTGTCTCTTGATCTAACAATCGTAATAAATCGGGCATTCGATAATCGCCTTTCATTCTTTGGATATTGGCAGCCGCTATTTTGGGATCAACACCCAAACTGGTAACATAAAGCGGTCTGATCGTTTCTCCTCTGAGCACTTCTTGGATAACATTTCTAGCGGAATAAAAATGTGTTTTAGCCACACCAATAACGGGAATCCTTTTACTCAAGGCGTCATACAAAAAACCGCCAAGTCCTAATTTATCATAATCATCCAGCAATACGTAGCCGTCTACAATAATAGCATCAATTTTTACACCTTCCGAATACTTCAAGACTTCCAAAATACAAGGCAACTCTCTTTTATAAAATTGTCCTGGCACATAAGGGGCAACTTCTTTGATAATGGCGATATCCGTTTTCAAGGGTTTTTCATCTTCCCAATCTTCAAAGGTTATACTTACCGCTTTGGCGTAGTCAGCTTTATAATGAACATCTATGGCTACAATCATTTTATTCTCACGATTTATTTTGCTGAACAATGTCATCCACAACAACCTTATCAAAGCCACACTTCAACAATATATTTGCAATAAAATCTGTCTTCCCTATAGTATACCCATCAATATCACCAATATGCTTTTCGGCCAGTTCTTTTTTCAGGTTTCCATAAGCTGTTTTTGCTTCGGGATTTCCTCTGAGATAATCTCGCAAAGCCAGATGATTTTTCAAGCCAACGTTGTCTTTTTTACAGGCATACAAATTGTGTTTCGGAAAATTTAACAATGTACTCCCTTCAAAAAGTTTATCTCTTGAGAGCTTAAAAACTTCCCTACCTGCAATACCAAAATCGCCATAATGGGTGTAGCCAATGGCCTCCAATTTTTGGATAATATTACCCATTTTGTCATCGTCATTTTCTACAACAATATCCATATCAATAACGGCTTTTGCAGGTAACCCCTCGACGGAAGTACTACCGACATGTTCAATGGTAATGATGTCGTCGGCCAAGTGTTTTTCGAGTACGGATTTTATTTTTTCAAAATAGCGTGGCCATTCCGGATCATATTCTTTTATGATTACTTTACTTCTTTCCATAGTTTTATACTAATATCGCTTAGGTTTATTTCCGATATAGTGCTATCAGTTTTTCTTCCAATTATCTATCTCCATTCCCATTATATTTTTGAAGTGTTTTTCATTACTTGTAGCTAACTTCATATTATTACTCATAGCTATACCCGCAATCATTATATCGGAATTTCCAATTATTATACCTTTTCTTTTTAGCCTCCCAAACTCTTTTGCCCCTATTTTCACAGCATCTTCGGTTAGATCTAATATTTTGCAATCTAAAAGAAATAACTCAAATTGCTTTATTTGTCTTGTTGCTTGTTTGTGTTCTAATCCACTCAATATTTCATATTGGCTAATTCTTGATATAACTAAGGTCTGATATTTTTCCAGATACTCCTTGGCTCTTTTATCAACATCCCTATCTCCTCTCAAATAATATGACAGAACATCTGTATCCAATAGTGTTTCTTTCATACCTAATGTCTTATATCTTTATCTCTTCTTTCATGTAAACCCTTAGTAAAATCATCAAACAATTCATCATCCATATCTCTCCAAATTCCTGAAAAGGATAAGATTCTATCTTTCCTAGATTTACCTTCAAGATTCTTAGCTAAATCTAATAATTCTAATAACATTTCATCTGATATGTTATCAATTCTTTTTATGATCTCTTCTTTTATATCTGCCCTAACCGTCATAGATTTCTTTATTAAAACGTTTATGCAATATACTCAATTCATTCATTAAATTCAACTATTTTGGACAAAGGCTACTTTTGTTAAAAATCATCTTAGATGACATTATTACTTTCACATCATCATGCTTTACAGCAATAGCCATCAATAGCCGGTTTCCATATTTTATAAAGGCAGAGAGTAGAGATACTTTGTCCATCCCTATCCTCCGCCCTTCTTTATTTAAATGAACTACCCCGACCCAAAGGGTACGGGGTATCGCCCCACAAGGCTAAACATTATAATGTTTTCCGACGCAGAGCATCGGGGTATGCTGAATACAAAACCGTAGAGACGCAATGCATTGCGTCTCTACGGTTTTGTATTCAAATCAATCCCGAATCCCACGCCCCGGCGTATACCCAGCTCCAGCCTCCTCCAACTT
>JAHDGC010000978.1:0-1503 GCA_020627865.1 Saprospiraceae bacterium
CGGTTTATAAAATTCTGGTAGATTTTGAAGATGGTTTGAACACGACTTCTAACAAAACTATTTCATTCAAGCATAATCTTGGTGGCAAGGCGGAAATCATTACGGAGGATGTTCGGTTGATTGAGCGAATCTTTAATGACTTGAAGGAGGCTTTTGATTTTCGGTAAAAATGAAGAAACATTGTTATTTTATTGCCCAAGGCATAAACAATTACCTAAGGAACGTGCGCGAAATAAGTTTGCAATATCCAAGTATTGATAATGGTGTCGGTACTATGTACCTCAAAATTTACTTGTAATCATCCTATTACAAATGGTGCCGCTCCTCTGGAGCTATGATAAAGGCACAGCGTGCTGTCACCAGATTATTTTACAAGGCTAATTTTGATTTCGCCAAATTACGAAGTTATTTCGTACATATTCCTGATATACTTAAAATCTACACAAAGCAGAAAAAGTCCATCATCTGGATTGTCTCCACCGTCAACTTCCACCATTAAGGTTCTAATGGGATCAATTGTTTTTTTATTGTAGTCCGAATAAATAGAAGACAGCCACACATTATACCCGTCAGCTTTAGTGGGTATGCGCAAGGCATTATCATGATGGATAAAATCCTGAAAAAAGGGACGCTTGTATGGGTGGTAATTTTCATAAGGCTCCAAATACACGGCCTTGTCTTTTTTGATATATTGTGGGTAGCGATACATATACACTTCCTTATATTTGTCTGAACGGCTGTAATCATCCCCTTTATTGCCCTGAGGAAAGAACAGGCAATAAATCAACACAGGCCTTACCCCTGCATGACCATTGTTACTAATTTTCAATTTATCTTCCAATCCTTTCTCCAAAGAAACACAACGACTATCTCTACTCGTCAAAACTTTGTTAAGATGACGAAATACATCAATGGATTTGCTCTTGTGCTTCTCAGAATTTGCTCCCTGTAAATCATCGCCCTCCATCGGATAATAAGCTGAAACACCATTTGAAAAATTGAATATTAAAATCTGTTTTTCTCCATATGCCACTGTTGCTTCTCCTGTCATTTGGTTTGGCAAATCCGTCCAATAGGCTGATGATTTTCCGGGAATAGATTTTTTCTTTTCCAAGGCATCCGTTAAACTTTCTATTTCCCCAATGCCTTTTACCTTATCTCCAATTAATTGATCAATTGGCTGCATTAATTCTTTATACAATGCTTTCAAATCCTCGTCATCTGCTATATCCTTTATGTCCAAAATGGTTGACCAAAGTTTAAGTGTTTGAAATTGTTTTTCTTTATAACGGTACATTCCGGCTCCTGCAGCGGCGGGTGCTGCGAACATCCCGAAGCCCAAGCCTAATTTTTTCAAAAAAGTTCTGCGGGAAGCAGGAGCTATCACGGGGCTTTCGATATCTTTTTTTATGACCCACTCCACATCATCTATTTCTGCATACATCAAGAGTAGTTCAAAGGCCGTTGCTTTAATTGGTTTTTTATTTCGATTATTTTTTCTTT
>JAHDGC010000978.1:1513-2041 GCA_020627865.1 Saprospiraceae bacterium
CCAACAAATCCCTTATTTGACTCGCGGATAAAATCGTGGTGTCTTGCTCATCTTTTATAAAATAGTTTTCTTCTTTTTTGTTGTCGGAGCAAGTACTAGATTTCGATTTCAAGTAGAAAAAAATGTCCTCGGTAATGGTGATATAAGAACGAACGCCTTTGGTAAAGTCTTTCCAATTTTTATCCGGATTCCGTTTTTCATACTTTGATTGCAACGCCTCCTTCAGGTACGCAAGGAAGACATCTTTTTGTTTTTCAGAATAGGATTTGAAATCTTCTATAGTTGTCATAATATGCTTTTGCTGGCCAAAATAATAAAAATATGGGGCAGTGACAATTTTTATGCCGCTTACGTTCCAGAGATTTTATCTCTGGCAATGATATACCGTTCCTATGGAACTCATAGCTAAAAATGTACTGAGAAGTTAGTGCATAATTTGAGGATTTATTTTTAAATTGTCAGAATCATTTTGATAAGAAAGCCCTCCTATCCTCTCCGGTAATTTTTTTTCACTAAAAAGGATTTTTT
>JAHDGC010000115.1 GCA_020627865.1 Saprospiraceae bacterium
CGGTATGTCATAGCCCTGTCTGCGTGAACCTGTCTGCGTGAACCTGTCTGCGTGACTTGTCAGGCAGGCAGAGATAAAATCTCTAGAACGTAAGAAGTGTAAAAATTGTAAAAGAACGACTTTATTTTTATATAAAAAAAGCTTATATTAAGCTGTAGAGGCTAAAACTAAAAACATGATTCGACTGCGCAAATTTATCTTTTCTATTTTTTTATTATCCATCATGGCAACAGGGAGCCTATTGCTCTTTGCAGCCATTACTGATGCTCCGGTATTGCATGGCGATACAGATTTCAATATATCTTACAAAGCAGGGAAAACGCTAGATATTTATCATCCCATTAACAAGGTACACTCTAGAGCGCCCGTATTGGTTTATTTTCATGGTGGTGCGTGGATTGTTGGATCAAAAATTATGGTAAATAGTGCGCGTTATAATGATGCGTTTAAGACCTTACGTGAAAAAGGGTATGCGATCGTTAGCCCGAAATATACCTTGTCGCGGAAAGGTAGCTCCCCTTTTCCGGCTTGTCTAGATGATGCGGGAGATGTACTGAAATGGATCGCTAACCATGCGGAACAGTATCATTTTGATCTTGATCGGGTTGGCCTCATGGGGGAATCTGCTGGGGCGCATATTGCCTTAATGACGGCTTATCAAGAGCCGCCTCACTCGCCTGAGATTTTGATCCCTTATGTCATAGACATTTATGGGCCAACGGATTTGTTCAAACTTTATGACGAGATGTCTCCGATGGTTAATAAAATATATAATGCTGCTGGAAAACTCCCGGAGCCTATCCAGAATCGAGTCGATCTTCCAAAAATATTCTTCGGTTTTGATCCGGCTACAGATACCTTGAAAGCGCAACAGATTGCTGCTCGTTTTTCGCCACTACATCAACTGCATGATTGTATTCCCAATACTTTAATGATTCACGGAGATCAAGATCGTATTGTACCAATTAGTCAATCCGTTTACTTAAAGGAAAGGTTGGATGAGCTTGGTATTCCGAATGAACTGCATGTTCCTGACGGGGTTGGGCATGCCTTCAAGAGGGCATCATCAGCACAAAGGGAACAGGTGCAGGATTGGATTGTGGGGTTTGTATTGGCGCATTAGCCACTTTAATTCCTTAATCAGCAGGATTATTTTAATCCCTTAACTTTATATATTTGGTATACACCATAGGTCGCAAGTCAAGCATGTAATAGGCGCTCGCCAATTACTAATTACCAATTAATCTTTGTTTCTTACCCAAGTTTTGGTAATTTTGTCGCTCAGCAAATAGCTTGGTATCTATGCTTTACAGGATCTGTTTTTTTCTTCTTATTATCATTGTCGTACCTGCTGCCGGGCAGCAAGCGCCTTTATCGTCTCGGATAGCCAATTACGATATGGAAATCCGGCTAGATACCGAGGCAAAGAAAATTTATGGCGAACAAACCTTGCTGTGGCGCAACCCCTCCGGAGATACCATCCGAGAATTACAGTACCATCTCTATCTCAATGCTTTTCGCAATAGTGAATCTACTTTTATGAAAGAAAGGGGCATTCCTGACCTGTTGGCTGATCCGCTGATTAATGGTTGTGAATGGGCTTGGATAGATGTTGAAAAGATTACAGATCAAGATGGGAATGACCTTACCAATGCTATGCAATATATTCATCCCGATGATGATAATGAAGCAGATCGCACGGTAATCAGTGTGCCACTTACGAAGCCTGTTTTACCTCATGATAGCATTCGTGTCAAGATGAAGTGGACGACTCGAATTCCTCGGACGATGGTGCGCACAGGATATAATCGGGACTACTATTTTATGGCACAATGGTTTCCTAAAGTAGGGGTTTATGAACCTGCCGGAATGCGTTATGCCACTGAAGGGAAATGGAATTGCCACCAATATCATTCTAAGGGGGAGTATTATTCCAACTTTGGTGTGTATAATGTTATATTGAATGTTCCAGAGAGCTATATTGTCGGTTCTAGCGGTATTATTTTGAATGAAGCCATTAAAGATGGTCGTAAAATAGTCCAGACGAGGGCAGAGGATGTGATTGATTATACTTGGACAGCATCGCCTCATTTTAGGGAAAGGAAAGAAGTTCGGAATGGCGTTGTTATGCGTTTGCTTTACTATCCGGAGCATGAACGTTTTGCGGATCGGTATTTTGCTTCCATCAGGAATTCTTTGGAGTACTTGGGGGAACATTTGATGGAGTATCCCTATCCGCAATTGACTATTGTAGATCCGCCTTATCATGGTCTTTTTACGGTTGGCATGGAATATCCGATGTTGATAACGGTAGGTAGTTTGTGCTTTTTGCCGGAAGGGATCAAGACTACGGAAACACTTGCCGTGCATGAATTTATACACCAGTATTTTATGCAAATGGTGGCTACGCATGAGCAGGAAGAACCTTGGATGGATGAGGGGATTACGACGTATTATGAAGGAAGGATTATGGATCATTACTATGGTGAAAAAACCTCAACGATTGATGTGTTGGGCGTGACGGCGGGAAATAAGGAGTTTAACCGGATTGAGTTTTTTGCTAGCGGGAATGAGCGAATGGCGCCCAATGTAACGTATAGTCGAAATTTTAAACACGGTGGTTACGGAGATATTTCTTATAATAAAGTGGCGATCTGGTTGGAAACCTTAGAGGGCATTGTCGGTGTGAAAACGGTAGATGAAATTATGAAAACCTATTTCAATCGTTGGAAGTTTAATCACCCTTGTCGGATGGATTTTTTGGAAATTGCAAATGAAGTCATCCGGAAAAATCATGGGGATAAATTCGGAGAAAACATGGACTGGTTTTTTGATCAGGTTTTATATGGGACAGAAATTTGTGATTATAAAGTAGGGCGAATTCGTAATGAACTTGTTGAAAAGCCCATTGGTGTTTTTGATAAAGTGGGGGATTGTATACAACCTGATGAGGAAACGACACAAGAAGATGTTTTTGCATCAAGTGTAGTGTTGCTCCGTGATGGGGACATAAAATTACCACAAGAAATTCTGGTGAAATTTGATGATGGAAGCAATGTGTTAGAGGTGTGGGATGGCATGTCAAAAACGAAGGAGTTTAATTATAAAGGAACCCGAAAAATCGTTTCCGTTGAAATTGATCCGGAAAGAAAAATATGGATGGATAAAAATTTTCTGAACAATAGCCGTAGCGTGAAACCGCAAAAAACAGGAGTGCGCAAATACGTGATTCAGTTCATGTTCTGGATTCAAAATGCCATGGAAACCTTGAATTTGTTGGTGTAGTGGTTGGTATGCCGTATTGTTGAGTGTTTGCTCTGTATAAGTAAGCTTGCTCCTTACTAAAATGCGTCTGACATCTGACAATGAGCTTCAGCGAATGATCTAACATCTCAAAGTGAGCAACGCGAACGATCTAAAATCTAACATCTAAAAAATGCTAAACGCATACATACAAGGTTGGAAAAAACTATTCCGGTGTGGAAAAATGTGGGTACTGTTGTACTTGCTAAACCTATTGTTTGCGATGTTCTCCGTTGTCCCATTCTACGGATTGCTAGGCGATACCGTCGGACATTCTTTAGGGATTAATGAAAGTCTGAATGCATTTGATTACATTATCCTAAACGACTTCTTGAACGAGTATGGCAAACAGTTCTACGTGTTCTTGGACACCTCAATTGGATTCCTAGTTTTGTTTTTTATCTTCTCCATTTTTTTGATGGGTGGCATCTTGGCTATTCTGAAAGTAGGGAGATTTGATTTTGCTTCCTTCTGGCAGGGATGCTCAAAATACTTTGGTCGGTTGTGCCGACTCAGCTTATGTTTCCTGTTGGTTCAGGGCATCATTTTTGGCTTAGCTTATTTTGTTTTTGTAAAAATAAATAATGGTTTCTCCCCAATCAATGTGGAAAGCGACCAGCAATTTGTGGATAACTTCTGGATCGTTGCGCCTATCTATCTTTTTCTAGCGATCTTCTTCTTCATGCTTCAAGATTATAGTAAAATATTAATGGTACAGGAAGAGCGCAGGGGTGTCCTGAAAGCGGTTAGAGATGCATTCCGGTTGTTGATCAAAAATTTTCTCCATATTTTCGGTTTGTATGTCTTGAATATATTCACCTTCTTGCTGTGCTTTACCATTTATTATTATCTTAATCATCTTTTTAGGCCCAATACGGCATTTACGGTATTCTTGCTTTTGTTGCTTGGGCAGTTTTTAATCCTTGCTCGCATCGGGGTAAAACTCTTGAACTTGGGTAGCGCGACTTCATTGTTGCGAAAAATAAAAGAACAAAATACGCATGAGGAGAGTTGATTCTTATCCTTACAAATGGTATCGCTCCTCTGGAGTTTTTGAAAGATGAAAAAAGCAATTTCTCTCGTCCTGTTCTCCATCTTCATCTGGTCATTTTCCAGCGTCATTATTTATGAAACCTCTCGGATTTCCGCTTGGCATGTTTATACCTTAGCCTATTTTTTTGCAGCGATTATCTTTTACTTTTTCAGCAAAGAAAAACTGACGGATACCTTGATTCGTACTATAGGAAAATTACCTCGAAAGTATTTTTTCTTAGGCTTGTTCGGTTACTTTTTTTATAGTTTCTCCTATATTCAAACCATGCAAGCATTTGGAACGGCAAGCGAACCCACCGTATTGAATTACACTTGGATCTTATTTACCGTTCTCTTTACGATGCCTTTTAGATATTATGCCACTGGCGAAAAACAAAGGTTGAGCTTTCGATCAATTATTGGCTTGCTTATCGGCTTTGCTTCTATTTGGATACTGGCAACAAAAGGAGGTGTGCTCGGTTTTCAATTTCAAAATATCGAAGGTATCTTTTGGGGAATTGCTGCGGGCGCATCATACGGTTTTTTCTCTGGTTTTGCGGGGACAGTCCCTGAAAAGGATAACAATATTTTTCTATGTATTGCTGTTGGCTTGAGTGCTATTTTGATGTTCATTCTTGCGATGTTAAATGATCCAAGTGGCTTTTCTAAGATTGGGTTGAAGGAATTGCTCTTAATTTTAGCCATAGGGGGAGGTATCAATGGTCTAGCTTATTGGTGCTGGACAAGGGCAAATATCATTGCCTATAAACAAAACTTTGAGATTGCCAAAATTGCTAGTCTCGTTTTTGTTTTGCCACTTTCCAATGTGGTGATGGTTTCTCTTTATCTCAATGAGGTTCAGATTTGGGAGCCTTATTTTCTGGCAAGTCTGGTGCTTATTGTACTTAGTGTTGTTATTATACAAAAGGATTGAATGTATTTTATCTCGTATCAACAAGGATTATGGGGTTTTTATATTACTTTTTGTAAAGAAAACGCCATCATTTGCATGATTTACAATGTTGTTTTTTAAAATTTGAAATTTCCATTGAAAAAACACCTATTAAACGATAATTATTTTATAATTTTAAATATATAAAAATATTATTTCGATAATTTGCAAATGTATTATCCTTAAGTTTTGCTACTTTTATGGAAAAAATAAATTAAATAAAACTAAATATATTGCTTTAGTCAATTGACACAGACCTATTAATATTTGGATATCAATATTTTATTACTAAATTTTTCAAAATGAAACAAAGTAAATTACAATTATTATTTACAGCTTGCCTTTTGATCTTTGCCTTTTTGTCTACATCAGCCCAAAATGTACTGAAAGGTGTTGTTAAAGACGACAGAGGAGAGGAAATCATCGGTGCGAACATCTTGATAAAAGGAACCAGCACAGGAACTACAAGTGATTTTGATGGTAGCTTTGAACTAAAAACAGAAAAATACCCTGTTACGCTTGTCGTATCTTATCTGGGAATGGATTCTCAAGAAATTGTTGTGAATGATGGTGCTCCCTTGGACATTAAGATGTCGGAAAGTAGTACGGTATTAGACATTGTGACCGTAGGGGCATCGAGAGTAGAAGAAAAAATTCTGGAAGCGCCGGTTACCGTTGAAAAACTGGACCTTATAGCCGTTCGGCAATCTTCTTCATCAGATTATTATGATGAAATTGCCAAACTTAAAGGCGTCTATACTAATCAAGCTAGTATGACGTTTACAAACATCAATGCAAGGGGCTTTGCATCGGGCGGGAATACCCGCTTTGTCCAATTGATGGATGGTATGGATAATGCGGCGCCTTTGCTCAATTTCCCCTCTGGTAATATCGTTGGTATCGGGGAATTGGATATTAATAATGTGGAGTTAGTGCCGGGGGCGGCTTCTGCATTATACGGGCCAAATGCCTTTAATGGTATCTTATTGATGAACAGTAAAAACCCTTTTAATTATCAGGGCTTATCTGCTCAGGTGAAACTAGGGGTGACGACTTCCGAGGCTGGTGGTAGTCATCCGATGTATAATGCTGGTATTCGTTATGCGAAAGCGTTTAATGATAAATTTGCATTCAAAATCAACGTATCTGGCCTTTGGGCGACGGATTGGAGTGCGAATGATTATGTAACGGACCGCCTTACCGAAAGTATGGATAAAAATCCGGTCAATTTTGATGGGATGAATACCTATGGTGATGAATTTACCATACCATTGGCAGCCGATTTAGCGATTACCAGAACAGGTTGGCAAGAAGGAGATTTGTTGGACGATAACAATGCAGAAAGTTTCAAAGGAGACATCGCATTACATTACAAGATTAGGAAAGACCTTGAGCTTTTGTACAATTATAGAATTGGTCAAGGTTCTTCTATTTATCAAGGTAGTGAGCGTTATGCTTTGAGGGGTTTTGTGCAACAATTCCATAAAATCGAACTACAAGGAAAAGATTTCTTCTTGAGAGCATATACCTCCGGAACAGATGATGGGGATTCTTACAACATGACGG
Source organism: Saprospiraceae bacterium (assembly GCA_020627865.1). Classification (GTDB taxonomy): domain Bacteria; phylum Bacteroidota; class Bacteroidia; order Chitinophagales; family Saprospiraceae; genus JAHDGC01. Next base: position 6,854 of record JAHDGC010000115.1, read on the forward strand.
CACTGGGTTCTTTTACTAATGAAGCACTTTTCCCGACGGCTATTTATGAGCAAGGTAATCTTGTTGGTGGATGGGCTTTGGCATATGGAACGGCGCTGCAAGGTTTATTTGAATCTTTGGGTGTACCGGGAGGAGACCATGAAGCGGCTAGAGCATTTGCCGACGCGGGTGGCTGGCTAGATGGGCCTAATGATAACCTAAGAGGTACACCAAGACCTGCATCTGGTAGTCCAGAGTTGGCAGCTATCGTTGAGCAAATTCGTACAGGGCTTTTCCAAAAAGGTGGTGCAGGTTTTATTGATGATTCCAAACTTTACCACGTAGAAGGAAACTACAACCTGAGTAAGTTCACGGGCAAATATGTAACGATGCAGGTAGGGGCAAACTATCGCGGCTACAACTTGTTTTCTGATGGTACTATTTTTAATGAAGATCCGGAAGAAACAGGTACGAATTCTCGTATTCAAATCAACGAGTATGGAGCGTATACGCAAGTTGGGGTGAAGTTGCTGGAAGAAAAATTGAAAGTTACGGGTTCGATTCGTTATGATAAAAATGAAAACTTCAAGGGAAGGGTTACGCCACGTATTTCCTCTGTTTTAACTTTGGGAGAAAAGAGAAATCACAACATCAGGGCTTCTTATCAAACAGGTTTCAGAAACCCAACGACGCAAGCACAGTTTATTTATTTCCCAACTACAACTATATTGATGGGAGGAACTCCTGCGAATGCAGAACGCTATGGTATCTATGAAGGTGGTGCATGGACAGAAGCATCTTTCCAGGCGTTTAGTGCCACAGGAGATTCCAGTTTGCTGGTAACGGATTATTTTGATTATGTGAAGCCGGAGCAATTGCAAGCTTTTGAAATTGGCTACAAGGCCATGCCTTCTTCAAAATTCTTGATTGATGTACATGCTTATTATAATATTTATAACAATTTTATTACGCAGAAAAATGTTGTCAATAAAGTACCAACTACCCACAAAGGTGTGCCTGTAGGATTGAGTGGGAATGGTATCGCAACTTTCCGGCCTTACCTGAATGTAGATAGACAAATTACCTCGGTTGGTGCTGCCATTGGTTTGTCTTATAAGCTCCCTAAGAATTGGGAAGTTCAAGGGAATTATGCTTATGCGGATTTTGAATTGGAAGAGGGAGATACCTATTTTGAGGCTGGTTTCAACACCCCAAAACATCGCATTAATTTAGGTGTTGCGAATAGAAAACTTTTCGATGTGCTAGGCGTATCCGCTGCTTATCGCTGGCAAAACGAATTCCTCTGGGAAAGCGCTTTCGGTTCAGGTATGGTAGAGGCTTTCGGTGCTGTTGATGCACAGATCAGCTATTCTGTTCCGAAGATCAAAACGGTATTCAAAATTGGTGGTACCAACATCGGTGGCAAAGATTACCGGAACATCTACGGTGGCCCATTTGTTGGACAGACCTACTATATTTCTGTAACTTTTGATCAGTTTATGCAATAGCATCTAACATTAATTTTGAAAAAAAACGTAGAGCCGTGATGCATCGCGGCTCTACGTTTTTTCGTAGGATTATACTTCCAAAAACAAATCCTCTAAGGTCAAACTTTGGGCAATCAACTTTGAGGCATATTCATTTTGCTTCAACCCAAAAGTAGAAATAGTTCACACTTCGAAAATTGATGGAGAAAATGTTAGTTGCCAGACAGTTGTAAAAGCTTTTCACTTTACCGACGAGCAGTTCTAATCTCCGTTCAATTTTTCGCATTTTAATGCCAATGAGTTTGTAGATTTTAGCATCATATTTCACCAGCTTTACTTTTCCTTTACTGACTAGATATACATTTTGATCTTTTTCAGGCTCGGCATAGATGACATCTTCTTTGGCAAACGCATTGCCCTGTTCTTTGTCATAAGTTTTTAATTTTGTTGGACAAAGAATACTGTATAAATTAATGTTGGATAAAGCCCAATAATTTTTCATGGTGTAACAAAAACAGATTTAATCCCCAGGATAATACTACTGCTTCACAAAAGTACGAACAATTCTCGTACCATCATTCTCCACTATAATATAGTACACCCCAGATGCCAAATTGTTCAGGTCAATTTTTGTTTGCTTATTTTCTTTTCGGAACGGAATATCAATTATTTTTCCTAGCGTATTGGAAAGGTAACATTTAGAGGTTTCGTTTAGCTGAAATCCTATAGTTTCCAACAGGATGTAGTCATTTGCAGGGTTGGGTGATAAGGCCAAATCGAAAAGTGCACTATTTTTGTTTTCCAACAATTCGATTTCATTTTTGCGTGGTAGTGCGTCTGGGAGGTCACAACCCAAAATTTCAATTTCTGCCAAACTCAAGAATGACATTCCAGCCAATTGGACTCGCACATACCGCCCTGTAACTTCCATCGGAATTTCGGTAGGGTAGCCCACCGTATCTACTTGAAAAAAGTTGCTCACACCATCTTGTGTCAAAGTAGCCTGTAAAGATGTTGATCCAAAAGGTTCTTCCGAAATGAGGACATGATAATTTTGGGCAAACTCTACACAACAATCTGTCCGGTTCCAAAGGTTGATTTGTTCTATCTGGTAAACGGCACCCAAGTCCACCTCCCACCAAGCATTCCGCACCCATTCCGTATTCATCACGGATAAAGTGAGCCAGAAGTTCCCATCCGTAATGCCATCTACAGCCCTGCCAGCGTCTGCATCGTGTTGGGTGCCGGACTGTGTAGCGGCTTTATCCTTGGCCAAATTAATCCATTCGGTACAGGTTTCTACGGGAGGCGTTTCTGTATGTTGAATTTCGAAAGTTTGCCACGCGCTGGCAGGAGCATAGTAGGGGTTACCGGATTGATGCGCTTGTATGGTTACGAATCCGGGTTCGCCATCTAGGATCAGGGTCGTATTGTTGATGATGCTTGCCGGCCCTCCAACAACAGTGAAGCTCACGGGTAATCCGGAACTTGCGGTAGCGACCAACTCAAGACTTTCAGTAGTATTGGGTATTGGCGGAATGGAATCAAAATCAATCGTTTGGGATTGCAAGGAAATGGTACCTTCTCCAACAACAATTTTAACCACATCCATAACGGCATAAGTGACTTGGTCATTTTGATGAGCAACCGCATCTTCTCCTTTAAACCGGAGGAAGTAAACCCCGGGCGAGTTGAAGGAAACGCTTGTCATTCTTTCAAAAGGATCAGAAAAAGTTGCATCTCCTGGTCCAGAAATCTGCTCCCATTGTACGGGCCAAGATTCGTTAACAATACCATTTCGTGTGATGAATCCTTCGAGGGTTAGTGGAACATCCAGCGCTATCTGCCGATCTGCTCCGGCATTGGCAAAGTAGCCCGTTGTTGCATTTACCCTTGGGGCAGGTGCATTAATCACGGCATCCGGCCAGTATCGGGTCAGCATATCCATTTGATCGCGCCAGAAATCGGGTGGGGCATAATGTCCTAAGTTCAGGGCATGGGCCATGATTTTATGTTCGGAACCCAATTGGTTAAAAGCTGCCCAGCTGGTCGCAGGTGGTACAACATCATCATTGTAAGAAATGGCCATCAAGGCAGGCCCATCAAAGAAGCTGGCAGCATAAGCGGCATCATAGTATCGGGCTGCGGCGGCAGTTTGTTGTGCATATTGTGGGCTGCCTCCCCACAAGGCTTGCGCGTAGAAGCCTGGCCAACCCAAGGCACGATCATATAACAACCCACTGTGTTCACATAATCCGGGTGTTCCTGAAATGAGTAAGTCTACCCGCTCGTCAATTCCGGCAACAAGTAGGGCAAGTCCACCACCTTGGCTAGTTCCATTGACGGCAAGATTTTCTTGGTCAAAATCTGATCTTGTATAAATATAATCTATGGCCCGAATGGCGGCTAAAATGCCATAACGGAAATAATTGCCATCGCGATCGTTGAGGGCTTCGTGCTGATAGGCATAAAGTGACTCTTCTTCGATGGGATTACTATGTATAGAAATGGCAACGGAAATGGCATTGGCGTTTTCGGCATAAGAAGCTTGGGGGACGATGACATCAGCATGATTCCCGGCAGAGGGTAGGGTTAGTATCGCAGGAAAAGGGCCTTCTCCTTCTGGGACACTGATATAGCCATAAATATTCCTTCCGTTAATGTTTGGAAGGTTGAGAAAATAAGTTTTTGAATATTCACTGGACTCTTTGAGCCATATGGCAGGCTCGATCGGAATCTCTTCCAATTCGGCTTTTTGCTCCGCCCAAAAAGCTTGGAAATCATCGGGCATTTCCTCAAATGGTGCAATGCCATAAGCAGAAAAAGAAGCGCCTGCCATCGTAGATTTTTCTCCGATATCGACAACGCAATGGGCGACCCCAGGTTCTGCAAGGGAGAAATCGAGCGTGGTTTCAACACCTGCTTCTAGCATGATGGTACCAGATTGGATGATGGGAGCCAGTTCGTGATATTGGATATTATAAGTAGCGACTCCAGAGGTATCCGCTTTTATAATAAACTGCATCTGTTCGCCAGCAACAAAACTATTCGTAGTTTTATTGGTCGCAATAGTCAGCTGACCAAAGCTGCTCAGCGTAGTGAACAGCAGACAGATTAGGGCAAGGGTTTTTGATATTTTCATGCGTTTTCAAATTATAAATTGTAGATCAATTGTTTGGGACTTATTTTGTTTGTAGGTCAATGGTAGTATTGAGTACTCAGCTCGTTATTTTACTTTGGTTTTCGGGAAAGCAGTTTACAGAAAGGAATGTTCCCAAGGGGTGGGAAACACAATTTTGAGGTTTAATCTTATTTGGTATTAAAATATATTAAAAAACGGTCTGATTGGATAACACAAAATTAATATAATGCCTTGATATAAACAAAGAATTGGGAAATGGTTTTACTAAAATTAATATCAATCCCTTAAAATCCTAGAGATTAGCAACAATAGCATCAACAATCCAATGACCACCAAGGAAATAACAAACCAACCATCTTTGACTTGGGAGATATGATCTTCAAATTGTATAAATCCATAGGTAATCATGCCGATGAGGCCGATTACGCCGCCGATTTGTTTTAAAGTTCTTAAAGACATCTTCGTTGATAAAGGTATTTTAGTAAAAAAATGCAAAGTTATCATATTTTTGAATGCTATGCTTGAACTTGTTATGTGTTTTTTCTTTTTGTGGAAATAGTCTTCTTCGATGCTTTGGGCTGAAAATGAGGTTATAATTGACCAAATCCTAGTTTTTTAAGAAATTTTGCTGATTATCAGGTGATAATTGGCCAAATGTTGTTGATTTGAATGATAACGACTTATGGTTTGAAGCAAAAAATAACCCCCTTTGAATTAACTATTCGGAGGGGGTTATCTTTTACACCAAAACTTGTATATATTATTTTTGTACGATCATTTTCTGCTGTGCTAAGGTCTGGCCATTGGCAACAATCGCATAAATATACGTCCCGTTGATTAAGCCAGCCGTATCATACTCGATGCTTCCTTGTCCTTTTGCCAGAGCATAGGTGTTCAATATTTTCCCCGCCAAATCATAAATAACCAATTGTGCATTTTCTTGCGCAATACTATAGTCAATCATCGTGCTACCATTTACAGGATTTGGACGGTTTTGGCCAAGTGTTGCTTTTGCGGCAGGCTCGATGGTTGTTGATCCTGAATCCGTTGTCTGCTCCATATTATTTTGTAAGGCCTTGATGGCTTCCATTACTGTTGTTAATTGATTTTCTAGATCGGCTACTTTTTCGTTTAGGGTGTTGATTTCTTCTTTTTGATCTGCTACGACGGCATCTTGCTCTTTCAAGGCTTCCACCAAAACAGGGATCAAACCTTCATAACGAACGGAGTAGTAACCCTCATCATTTTGTCGTACTAGTTCTGGAAATACTTTTTCTAAATCTTGTGCGATGAAACCTAATTCAACTCTATCTTTACTTTCTTTAAAATTAATTTCGCCAAACTTTTGTTGTTTAAATTTATAAGATACACCTTCCAATTGTTTGATTTTATTCAAAGCAGATTTTACCGTTTTGATCTC
>JAHDGC010000116.1 GCA_020627865.1 Saprospiraceae bacterium
AGAAATACAACATGGTTTTAAAATCAAAAGTAATAGAAGCCCTCAACCAGTTACCGGATCAATTCAGCATTGATGATCTGATGGAACGGCTGATTGTATTGGAAAAGATAGAAACGGGCTTGAAACAGATTGAAGAAGGTAAAACTTTAACCATGCGAGAAGCAAAAGAAAGATTACAAAATGGTTAAAGTAAGTTGGACTAACTTTTTAGCCCCTAACCCAATATCTGTTTTTACTCCTTCCTACTTTCCAATATCGCTTTCTTTCCCTCCCAATAATCCAACGAATCTTTCCGGCTATTCAAAATTTTAAGATTTTCCGCAGAGGGTGTTTTATCATATTTCTTTGATTTGCCAAGGCACCCCAGCTTTAGTGGTTTTACTCCGGCCAGAATTGTGACGACTTATTCGATCATTTAGATTGCCGGTGTGTCCGATATAGAACCTGTCGAGTTTGGGGGGGGATAGTATGTAAACAATAAATTTCAATTATGGAAAGTGTGTGATGATGTGAAAAGAAAAAGCCACCTTAAAAATAAGATGGCTTAATTCGTGATCGCGCCAGGATTCGAACCTGGGACCGTCTGCTTAGAAGGCAGATGCTCTATCCAGCTGAGCTACGCGACCATAGAGCGTTTATGTTTTATTTGGGTCACTTTTCAAGTGGAATGCAAATTTCTGCTTTTTTAATGAAAATGCCAAGCAAATAGACTAAAAAAATGCGAATTGTGGAAAAATATCAGTTGTAGAGCCAATATTGGAGGATCATGTTGGCCATTTCTATAGGAATTACCCCAATAAATCAATCTCCTTCAAGCTCTCGATCCTATTCCTCGCCAGAAAATCATCAATCGTCTCAAAATGTTCAATCACCCTTTTGTCCTTGAACTCGAACACCTTTTTAGACAAACCTTGCAAGAAATCCCGATCATGCGAAACCAAGATAAGCGTACCATCGAAAGCTTGTAAAGCAGCCTTTAAAACATCCTTTGATCTGATGTCGAGGTGATTAGTCGGCTCATCGAGGATGAGTAAATTGATAGGTTCTAACAAGAGTTTTACCATTGCGAGGCGGGTACGTTCTCCACCGGAGAGCACCGACACTTTTTTGTCAATATCATCTCCGCTAAACATAAAGGCACCTAGGATATTTTTGAGCTGGGTACGGATGTCTCCTTTGGCGATTTCGTCTACGGTTTGGAAAATTGTCAATTCTGGGTCGAGTAGGGAAGCTTGGTTTTGAGCAAAGTAACCAACTTCTACATTGTGGCCTAGTTTACATTCGCCCTCAAAATCAATCTCGCCCATGATGGCCTTTATCAAGGTGGATTTTCCTTCCCCATTTCTACCCACGAAAGAAACTTTTTCACCCCTTTCTATGGTTAAGTTGGCATCTTTAAAAACAATATGCTCCCCATATTTTTTGGATAGGTCTTTGGCCATAACAGGGTAATCTCCGGAACGATTACAAGGTGGAAACTTGAGCTTGAGGGCGGAGTTGTCCACTTCGTCAATTTCAATAATTTCCAACTTTTCGAGCATCCGTTCTCTGGAATTTACCTGATTAGCCTTGGAGTAAGTACCTCGAAATCGTTCAATAAATCGCTTGCTGTCTTCGATGAATTTTTGCTGTTCCTTGAAAGCTTTTAGTTGGTGAGCGCGTCGTTCTTCCCGCAGTTGTAGGTAGTGGGAATAATTCGCTTTGTAATCATAAATGCGACCCATCGTCACTTCAATGGTTCGGTTGGTGATGTTGTCGATGAAGGCCTTGTCGTGAGAAATGACGAGAACGGCCTTTGCCTTGTTGGTCAGGAAATCTTCCAGCCAGATCACGGATTCAATATCAATGTGGTTGGTCGGCTCATCCAATAGGATTAAATCTGGTTTTTGTAACAATATTTTTGCAAGTTCAATCCGCATGCGCCAACCACCGCTGAATTCACTGGTCGGTCTCGTGAAATCTTCCCGTTTAAACCCTAATCCCAACAATGTTTTTTCAACTTCCGCATCATAATTCACATCCTCAATGGCATAGAAGATTTCTCCCAGATCGGTCACTTTATCAATGATGGCAAGGTATGCTGCCGACTCATAATCCGTTCGGGTTTCCAGTTCCTTGTTAAGTCGATCCATTTCATCCCGCATGGCATAGACCTTATGGAAGGCCTTGGAGGTTTCTTCAAAAACGGTGCAGTTATCATCGGTCAATAAGTGTTGTGGCAAGTAAGCAATGACAGCATCTTTAGGTACTTGGATATGCCCCTTTGTCGGTTGTTGGATGCCGGCAATGATTTTCATCATCGTGGATTTTCCGGCTCCATTTTTCCCCATCAAGGCGATCTTGTCGGTCTCATTGATGACAAAGGAAATATCTTTAAAAAGGGTCTGCCCACTAAATTCTACGGCGATGTTATCTACTGAAATCATGTTTTTTTATTTGAGCTGCAAAGCTAATAAAAAAGAGTAGATTTTCTTAATCCTTACCAAGTTCCATTTCCAACTCCTCAATATCCGCCAAATATACCTGAAAAAACTCCTCAACATAAGGCCTGCTGTTACTATAACCCGCCATGAAATTTTGCTTGGCCATTGTAATGAGTTCCTTTGCTTTTGCCCGTTTCCCATCTTGACTATATCGTTGGGCAAGGTAGAAGGCTGCATCTGCGTTCTTTTCATTTGCTGCTAAGCCTGTTTCATATGCCTTGGTCGCCTCTGAAAGTTGGCCGAGCATTTCATGTGCTTTCCCCTTTATGATAAAAGAGACAGAACCGATATAGTTTATCCCTACCGTTTTGGTTTCGGTAGCAATATGTTTGTCGATATATTCCAGTGCTTTTTGTGGTTGATTCAATCCATAATAACAAATCGCACGCATGTAGTCGATGCTGGTTGCTTGTGGATAATCTAGAAAATCTGGTGTTAATACATCCAATTCATCGAAGTCCTTTAATGCACGTTTATAATCCCTGTAAAAATACAGGTAACAATAGCCCCGATAGCCTTGCCAGTTGATGGGATCAAGTTCTACACATTTGCGGTAACGTTCATAGACCTCTGTGGGAATACCGCGCTTTAAAAAAGAGATGCCGGGTATTCGCCAGACGTTTGGATGTTTATTGTTATAAATGACAGCTTCTTCTATTAACGCTTGTTCTCCGACACTGCCCTGAGAATAATACGCGCTAGAAAGCAGTTGTTCTGCTAACACTAGTTTTTCAGCTTCAGAAAATTCTTTTTTCGTAAAAGCAAACTCCTGCGAATTACAAGCATAAGGCAACAGGCTTAATGAGGCAAGTGTTACTTTAAGGTAATATTTCAATAACTTTTCCATTTTTTAATTTGAAGGTGATGTAAGTATAACTATCATAACTTTCTCCATTGCTTTGCTGGCAAGGTTGCCAATCTTTTTGGGAAGATACGATGTCATAAAAATGTTGAATGGTTTCGGAAGGGAACTGTTTGGAGTTGTAATCTAGGTCGGCTTGTTCCGTAATAAATCTGGCGGCTTCTCCTTTGCAGTTTAGGACAAAACGATAGGTTAAATATCCCGATTCTTTCTTAAGTTTTTGTGGGCTTAATCTTTCTTCCAAAATATGCCACCAGCTTCCTTTTCCGCCTTTTAGTTGTCCCCGGAGGTCACAATTATAATAATCCCCGATAAGTAATTCTTGATTGCAAATTTTAAAATCGGGAGACTGGTCTATGGTTTTTTCGGGATCAATGTAAGCAATTCTTTTTTTACCATGATTGGCACGTTGCTTAAATTCCTCCAGCGTCATTTGCTCGATTAATTCGGTATGGAAAGATCTTTCGTCAAATTTTAAATGTTCAGCATAAATGCCGATACCCTCAGCGTAAAGGATAGTTCGTTTTGAAGGAAATACCTTATGGTCCCCTGTAGGCAAGATGCGTGTAAGTATCCCTGTTTTTTCAAATTTCTTGCAAGGTATATTTCCAATGAGGGTATCTTGCATAGATGTTTGTTGTTCTTGTCGACTTAGTATTGTTACATCTCCAATCGCAAGACTCATGTCAGAGGAAACCTCTTTCCCGTTCCAATCCAGATAAATACTGTTGGTTGAAATTTTTGCATACGCTGTGTCCCCTCGATATATCTGGTGATTTTCTATAATTTTCATTTTGCCTGCTTCCAACTGATATACAGTATGCCTTTTTAACCGTAGGGCAGCATCGTAAAGATCTGTTCTGATTTTGTCTTGGGATATCAATTGCCAAGTCCGGTATTCAATATCCGTAGAAGAAACTTTGTCCTTGTCATCAGGGTGCTGGTGTTTGTAATATTTGCAGGCAAAACCTTTTTGGAGGTGTTTCGCAGAGGGGAAAAAATCTGCTGCTAGACCAAGCTGGTTTTGATCAGATTGGCATGAAAAAAGGACTAGTCCAAATAAGAAAAAGGTGTATTTTATTTTCATGGGCAATACATATATTACACTTTAATTTTATCCAAAGGTAGTATTATTGTCTGATATATTCTTTGCTTTTTTTGTTAATAAAATCCTAATCCGTAAAAAAAGAAAACCTGCCTGACAGATATGTCAAGCAGGTTTAAAATATGAAATTTATCTTTGTTCAGAAATAAATACAACGTTACTAATCATCAAACTGCTCTATCAACACACCCATCTTGCCCATCTGTACATCCCGCATGGCTTCCATAATTTCCGTTTGTGTATTCATGACAAATGGGCCATAAGACGTCACTTTTTCCCCGATAGGTTCCCCAGATAAAATGATAAAACGGGTATGCTGATTTGCCGAAATTTGTATCGCATCTCCATCCGAATCAAACCAGATCAAATCCTTTCCTTTAGCCGTTTTCCCATTGACTACCAGCTCACCGTCTAATAAATACATCAGGGTGTTGAACTGGTTGGGGATCTCAAACTCGGCAAGGCCATCACCTTCTATTTCACCCCGCATCAGCAGCATGGGAGAAAAAGTTTTGGCAGGGCCTTTTATGCCATTGTACTCTCCAGCAACAATTTGAACCCTATATTGATCTCCTTCTAAAGTTGGCGTATCTTCTTGGGGGAGTGGTAAATAGTAAGGTGTTTCCATCTTGTGCTTTGCGGGAGTGTTTACCCAAAACTGGATAATCTCTTGCATGCCTCCTGCTTGAGCCAACTCAGCACTCGGCCGCTCGCTATGGGTAATCCCTTTTCCTGCGTGCATCCACTGCGTTCCTCCTGCCTTCACGGTGGCATCATTACCAAAACTATCCTGATGTCTGATGTCGCCTTGAAACACAAAAGTAACAGGAGAAAAACCGCGATGTGGATGCCCTCCAATACCGACTTCTTTTTGTTTTTGATTGCCCTTTAGTTCCCATTCCGCATGGTGGATCAACAAGAAAGGATCAAGTTGATTGATCATCGCGTTGGGTAAGGGTTGTTCGAGAATGTGCCCGCCCATATTCACTTTCTGGGAAGGAATAATTTGCTTGATGGATTTCTTTTTCATTTTTCTTTAAATACTAATTATGTTTAAAAGTTTAGTGCAAAATTAAAGGCTTTGCCGGACAATAAAAATAAGGTAGTTTAAAAAAGAAAGTTAAGGTAGTTTAACTTTTTTGTAGTTGTTTGTATTTGGCATAGTAACCCTACTCCTCACACCCCAAAATAATCGCCTCAAAATCTACCCCTGTCGGAACGCAAAACCCTGCTTCCAACAATATACTTATGCCTGCTTGAAAACTAGTGCTATCCGTGATTGTAGTTGCGCCAAAAGTTGCAATTTCTCCAGCTTCATATAATCCTGTTGCATTGTTATTGCTTAAAGTCAAAAGATATGCTGGATTGCAAACATTTTTATCTTGTTTAAACAAATACAGCCCATTTGCTGGAACAGAAAAAGTAGCCCCATCTGAAAAGTTAACCACTAGGGCAGTATTACTTGGATTATAAACGGTGTAGTGAAAAACTGTACCTTTTTCAAAAACCAAAGTAGCGGAATAATCTGCGCAAATATCAGAAGCAACTTGCCCCAGGCTATCCAGACTTGTGAGCCAATGATAAACCTGTGCTGGCGCTAAAGAGTAGTCACTAAAGTCATTGTAAATGCCTGTCGTATTGGGTAGCCAAGGAAGATTATTGTTGTAAAAACCATTTGTGGTATGGGTAAGATAATCGGTCAACGCTACTTCTGGATTAGTCATTGCTTGAAAGCACCACATGACATCTTCCCATAAATCGCCAATGCCATCGTCAATGTTGCTGGCTTCCGTGTAGGAATTGTTAATGATGTCTTGGTTTTTGGCCAAATACAAACCAGAAGCTTGCACCGGAATAGCGTTAATCCCCAGTTGATATTCCGACTCTCCTTCGTAGCTTTGTGGGCCGACAATTTTATCTGCACCATTTCCCCAAATCCGTGTCGCAGTTTCAAAACCATACCCAGCCGGAAAAACTTGTTGATCTTTGTCAAACCAATATTGCTCGATGGCGGAAGCTTCGGTTAGGTAAAGAAAAAGTCCTAAATCTCGGATGTCATCTTGCTCGGTATTTAAACCAAAAAAATAAGTGGCCGCAGCAAAGTTCATCGCTTCGGAAGAGGCTTCCTGATCGTTGCCGAAATGGGAGTTGGCAGAACCATTCGCCCAAGAGTGTCCTGCATATACATCAAAACATCTTAAAAAAGGAAACATATTGTTGTTGCGATCCCAGTTGTTGGCATCCTGAACCAACATTTTGGCCATGCCTCCCCATTGGTTATCGCTTGCCCAATCTTGGTCATATTGCGCAATTGTCGCCACAGCTTTTATAAAATAACCATAATGAAAATGATGATCCGTAATGTTTCGTTCTGTCCCATAGCTGGTCAGGTAGCCAATTAAAGTATGCCAATTACTATCATAATAAAAATAGCCACGATCCGTTTCTCCATCATCTGCTTGGAACCAATCTTCCAGTTCTGCTTTCAGGTCGTTGATGAATTTATCCCTCGCAGTAAAATGGTCGACTTGATTGGCGAGTTGAATTAAATCTGCTTGCCGTCCCATGCGCTTGCCCATCCAATAAGTGTCTTCCTGTGTGACATAGGTATTACTTACCTGAAATTCATCTTCAATAAAAGTGTAAAGTATCATTGAATCTTGTGGAGAAAGTGCCATTGGTAAAGCAGGGATGATGCCGTTATTTTTTAAGCTTGTAGAAAAAGTATTGCCCTTAAAAGTTTTCATAACACCTCTTGGGGATTGATATTCGTAGTTGGTGTTTATATTGTTGGAATGAAGCCATTGGTGAGGGTAGAGCGCAGCAAATGTTTCGGTTGCTGTACCTTCTTTGGCTTCGGTAAATGTTTGAAAATGGCTGGTTAATTCGGCTGTGTTTTTATCATAATTCCAGCTGACTTTCGTATCTGTAATAAATGCATAGGCATGTTGTGAAAATTCTTGCAAAGTGGCCAATGAGGTGTCCGGCAGTAGGGCAATGGAAAAGTAATTGTTGCCCGAAAGGGTAGACTCAAGAGCTGGTCTAGAGAAAAAATATGGAGAGTTTCCAACGAGGTTGTTTTCATCATGACTAATTACGGCATCCGTTTCAATGGTAGCGCCAGATGGCGTGAAGAGCGCATAATGATTGCCTTGTGTTGTAAAGCTGATAATGTTATCGCCGATGCTGTGGTTGATGCTATGGCCAAATAGGAAACGAAGATACATTTTGCTAGCACCCGTTTGCTCAAAGAAAACAAAAGGAGAGCCATGTGTCATGGTCGCTTGTAGCGATTTGTCATTATTTTCCCACATTGCTTTTACGTGCCAATCTCCATAAGCTTCTGTTTTAACCGTATCAATGGTAGATAAATCTAATCCTTCCAATCCAATGGTGAAATCATGGTTGCTCATTGCGTATTGGTACTTGCCATTCGTAAGGCCATAGAAATTTTCAACGAGTGGTGTCGGTTGGTATTTTATGTTCAAACCGTAACGTGTTGCTACAAAAGCCAAGGGGTGTGCATAGAGTTTCCACGAATGGATTTCCCAGAGAAAAGTTTGGTTTTGGGTTTGTTTAAAAATGAGGGAACTCCACCAGTCATTGGTTTGAGGTGGCTGGTTAAATTCGGAAGTGACATAGGGATAAGTCGGGGTGCCATATCTATCTTGGGGTAGTAATCCGCCAGGTGGTGGGGATAGATTATAGTATCCACTACCGAGGTTGATTTGTTGGGCAAAGTTGTTAAAGGCGCTTATGGTACAAAGCAGTAGGAGAAGTATATTGGTTGAAATTTTAGGATATTGCATGGATGAAAGATATAAAAAATCTTTCTGAATTTTTACTCGGGAAGTATATAATTTCTTATCTTCCCCAAAAATAAAACAATACTATGCTCCAATTCCTAAGTTTTCTTGCCTTTACCGCTTTTGTCGCCATCTACTCGGGATGGAAACTCCGGCAAGATAAAATCAATACCCAAGATGGATACTTCCTCGGCGGTAGAAGCTTGACAGGTATCGTCATTGCCGGCTCTTTATTGTTAACCAATATCTCGACAGAGCACCTTGTCGGCATGAACGGATCCGCTTACAAAAACGGGAGCATGATTATTGCTTGGGAAGTAACTTCCGCACTGGCGCTTGTTGTCGCTGCACTGTACTTTGTGCCACGTTATCTGAAAATGGGCTTGACTACCATTCCGGAATTTCTGGAACTTCGTTTTGATGGGCTGACCAGAACAATCATTGCCCTGCTGCTTATTGTCTCGTTCGTGTCTACCTTGTTGCCAATTGTGTTGTATACCGGAGCGATTAACATCGAAAGTATTTTTGATATTTCCGGATTGTTGGGCATCAGTACCCAAGAAGGACTTTGGATTACGGTTTTAGCTATCGGTATCCTTGGCGCAATTTATGCCATTTTTGGTGGCCTTAAGATGATTGCTTATACCGATACTATAAATGGATTTGGATTGTTATTGGCGGGGCTTGCTGTACCGATTTTGGCGCTTTGGGATATTGGGGATGGGAACCTGTTTACGGGTTTATCCAAAGTGTATAACCATGCTCCGGAAAAATTTAATGTGATTAGTAATGAAACTTCCGTTGGGCCAGGAGCAAGGGATGCTATTCTTCCTTTTGAGGTGCTGTTTACCGGACTGATCATCAACCAACTTTATTTTTGGACGATGCATCAATCCATTATTCAAAGAGTATTGGGGGCGGTAAGTTTGGAGGAAGCCCAAAAGGGCTTATTGTATACTGGTGTTTTGAAAATCCTGATTCCTTTTGTGATTGTGTTTCCAGGACTGATTGGGTTTTATTATTTTGGGGATAGTTTATATGCGACACAAGATACCGTGTACCCTATGTTAGTGAAGAAGGTGATGCCTTTCTGGATGACGGGTTTTTTTGTGGCGGTGATGATGGGAGCGGTGTTGAGTACTTTTAATAGTGCCTTGAATAGTGCAGCGACCATTTTGAGTTTAGGGATTTACAAGCGGTATATCAATAAGGATGCCGCAGAGCAGCAACTAGTTCGCATTGGGAAAATGACCACAACTATACTGGCTATTTTTGCAATAGGGATCGCTCCCTTTGTGGCCAATGCCCCTGAAGGTTTGTATCAATTACTCCAGCAACTCAATGGCATCTTTTTTATCCCGATGGCTACGGTAATCCTCGCCGGATTTTTAATGCCAAAAGTATCCGCTACTGGAGCAAAAGCCGGGTTGCTTTTCGGTTTGTTGTTTTACATTTTATTGTATTTTATCTTGAAAGTCGATTTGCATTTTGTTCATATCTGGGGGCTGGAATTTGTGTTGAATATTATAGTGATGCATCTTGTTTCTGCAATATATCCAAGGGTAAATACTTTCGAAATTAAAGATCGTGGTTTGGTTGTGATGAAACCTTGGAAGTATGCAAATTTAATGAGTGCCATTTTGGTGATCGTTACCGTTGTGATTTATATCTTATTAGGAAGTTTTTAGGGTTGAAATTTTCCTTTGCTTCCAATATTATACAATATTTTTGTCCATTATTTAATATTCATGCAGCTATGCCGACAATAATTTGTCATTGTTAAAAAAAAGAAATTCATTATTCCTGTTTATATTTGCAGAAAACTAAAATACTCAATATGAATTATATAACTAAAGTTAAAACCTTATCCCTTTGTTGTTTGCTTTTTCTTATCGGAAATTTAACAGCGCAAGAACGTTCCAATCACGGAAATAAATTTGAACAACTGGGTTCCATGTTGCCGGCACATAACCAATACCGAGGTGTAGATGGCGCACCAGGGCCGGATTACTGGCAACAACGTTGTGATTACAAAATCAAATGTCAATTAAATACGGAGGAACAACGCCTTGATGGAGAAGAGAAATTGACTTATTATAATCAATCTCCGAACACCTTAACTTATCTTTGGTTGCAGCTTGATGAAAATGAACATGCCGCAGATTCAGATAAATTTAAATTCAATACTTCTTCTATTACCCCTAACATGGGGGAACGTCAACTGCGAAGTTTGGAAGCCGCATCGGAGCAAGAAAAGCATGGCCATAAAATAGAGAAGGTGACGGACCAAAATGGGAAGGGCTTAAAGTATACCATTAATAAAACCATGATGCGGGTAGAGTTGCCGGAACCGCTGAAGCCGGGCGGGCAATTTTCCTTTAATATCAAATGGCATTATTATCTGATTGATCGTATTGAAGGAGCCAGTTGGGGCAGGGGAGGATACGAGTATTTTGAAAAAGATGATAATTATCTTTTTACCATCGTGCAATGGTTCCCAAGAATGTGCGTGTACTCCGACTTTGAAGGTTGGCAAAACAAACAGTTTACGGGAAGGGGCGAATTTGCCTTGAATTTTGGAAATTATGAGGTGGAAATGACCTTGCCGGATGATTATGTCGTATGCTCAACGGGAGAATGCCAAAACTATACCGAAACCCTAAGCCCTACGCAAGCACAGCGTTGGCAACAAGCCCAAAGTGCAACAAGCCCTATTGAAATTGTAACCTTAGACGAGGCAAAAAAAATGGAACAAGCTCCAAGATCAAAAACATTGAAAACTTGGAAGTTCAAAGCAGAAAATGTTCGTGATTTTGCTTGGGGTGCCAGCCGAAAATTTATTTGGGATGCAATGGCCGTCAAAAATTCAAATGGGGAAAAAATTATGGCCATGAGCTATTACCCTAAAGAATCTTACCCGATTTATAACAAGTATTCTACAAAAGCTACAGCACATACTTTGGAGGTGTATTCTCGACTTTCCATTCCTTATCCTTATCCTGTTGCCATTTCCGTTGAAGCCAGAAATGGTATGGAATATCCGATGATCTGTTTTAACCCAGGGCGGGCAGAGGAAGATGGTAGCTATACCGAAAGGGCAAAAAATTCTGCGATTTCGGTAATTATCCATGAGGTTGGACACAATTATTTTCCGATGATCATCAATAGTGATGAAAGGCAATGGGCATGGTTTGATGAGGGATTGAATACTTTTGTACAGTTTATTGCGGAGCAAGAATTTGATAACAATTATAAATCCGGTAGCGGCCCTCCACACCAGATTACTTGGTACATGGGCATGCCTAAAGATAAGCTGGAACCCATCATGACGAATTCTGAAAACATCGTGAATTATTATGCGAACGCTTATCAAAAACCAGCTACGGCACTCAATATTCTCAGGGAGACGATCATGGGAAGGGAATTGTTCGATTATGCTTTTAAAGAATATTGTAAACGTTGGGCTTTCAAGCATCCGACCCCTGCCGATTTTTTCCGCACGATGGAAGATGCTAGTGGTGTAGACCTTGATTGGTTTTGGAGAGGTTGGTTTTATAGCATTGATGCGGTAGACATTTCCTTGGATAGTATCAACTGGTATAAGGTGGATTTGAAAAGTAATCCGGAAAAGAAAGATGTGGCTAGAGAGCGGAAACAACGCAAGCCTTTTGAGCATCTGACAAAGCTTCGGAATCGGGAAGCAGGCATCCAGTTTAATGTAGAGCAAGATCCAGAATTGGTCGATTTTTATACCAATTATAAGCCTTGGGAAACAGAGGATTCTATCGTGAAAATGGAGCGCACTTTATACGGGGAAACTTGGACAAAGAAAGAGAAAAAAGAAAAGTTTGGAGATAAAAATTATTATGAACTTTTCTTTAGTAATAAAGGTGGACTGGTGATGCCTGTTATCATCGAGTGGACATTTGAGGATGGTTCCAAAGAAGTGGAAAGGGTGCCTGTAGAGATTTGGCGACATGATGAAAATGAATTTTCAAAGGTGTTTGTTAAAAACAAGGAAGTCAAGGGGATCGTGATTGATCCTTTTCGCGAAACCGGAGATATTGATTTGAAAAATAACAATTGGCCGGTAAAAGAAATGCCAAGCCGGTTTAAGGTTTATAAAAAACACAAGGAGACAAAACAGCTGAACCCTATGCAAAAGGCTGAAAAAGTGAATAAGCCGTAATATTCCACAAGCGGTGTATGCAAAATATATCATAGCCGTAATTCCTGAATGAGCAGGAATTGCGGCTGTTTTTTTTAAAAAAATATATAGTATTTTTTCTTTTGAGTATATTTTGTTAATTTTAATGCGATATTGGGCGTTTGTGAATAAAACTTACTACATACAAATAGACTCTCTTCTACTACTTTCAAAATTAACTCTTTTATATTCCATAGGGGTTAGGTACGAGACTTTCTCCTCAAAGTAGGAGTGGATTCCCTTGTATGACGTATCTTTATTGGCTAATGCCGTTTTTTTATTTTTTAATAAGCTTACGTTTCACTGATTTCAAAATAAATCAGAATTATGTTACGGTCGAAGGTACGTCGTGGTGGTGATGGCCTGTCAAAAAATTGTTTGAGGGACGAGTTTTTTTTGACA